>SKMT01000655.1 GCA_007120915.1 Myxococcales bacterium
CGAAGAGGGCAGCGAAGATTCGTCTAAGCCCACATCGGCGTCTGACAGCCCCTTCGAGACCATCGGCGACGGCAACGGTGACGACGGCGCTGATACCGCCGACATCGACGACGGCCCGGCGACCATCGAACAGGTCGCCGCCACCCGCATCGACAACCGCATCGTCGCCGCCGTCGGGCTTGCCCGGCTGCTCTCCACCCGCCAGATCGACGCGCTCCAGGAGGGGTTGAACCATCATCTGCGCACCAAATTTGAAGTCGATGTCCGGCCCATCGACGAGCCGCTGGACCGCGCGGAGCTGCGCATGCCCGACACCGCCGAGACGATCCTGCAGCTCGACATCTTTCCCGGCGATTACCCCGACGGGGTTGGGGAACTGAAACGCGACGTCGACGCGTTTTTCGACCGGCTGAAGCGATTCTCCTCCTTCGGCGTCGATCTGTTCGAATACCTGGGTGTGAGCGAAACGGTGCTCAGCTCGCAGGACGGTCGCAGCCGGCAGTCCGGACGATCCGAGCAGCACGACGATGAGAGCCAACTCTCTTTTCGCCGCCGCGCCCCCAGAACCACCGCCGAACCGGACCGTTCGCGCAGCACCCGTACCGAAGAAGAGGAAGGCACCGTCCTCGACCTTCAGGCCCCTGCAGACAGCAAGGCCGCGCTGGAAGCGGGCAATTACACCGATCCGCGACTTCGCCGCGAAGACGCCACCACTCCCCTGGTCGACGTCGTACTTCGCCACCCCGGCTACTCCGACACCCGCATCGGCCAGGTGCTCAGCATCCTGCTGTCCATCGAGTACCACAACGCGCTGGACATCGCCGACTCCGCCCCCTGCGTGATCGCCTGGGGCGTCAGCCAGAAGCGGGCCCGCCGCTTCAAAGAGGTCATCGAATCCGCCGGCGGCAAGATCGTGCTCGTCGAACCCGACACCTTCGGGTCATAGTTTCAGCCACCACCACGGTTCACCCGAAGCTCCCCTGAAATCTTAGTTCGCCGAAGGCGTAGTTCAGCCGAAGGCACCCTAAATAGATGGCGGTCGCACCAGCACGGCGTTCCGACCTCCCAAAAACCGAACAAGACAGATCCGGCGCAATCCCTTATATTTTTTGCAGTACTATGCCATTTCTTACTGCCTGCAACATGTTCCGCGTTGTAACTACCCGCCGGTTCTGATAGCTCGCAGACCACCATGCAATGTCCACGCTGCCGAACCATCCATACTGAGCCGGCGAAACAATGCCGCCGCTGCGACACCAATCTACCACAGCCGCGCTGCAAGCAGTGCAAGGCCACCGTCGACTGGGGCCGAAGCTGGTGTGATCGCCACCAGCCCGAAGAGCTTCGCGACGACGAGATCTGTCCGGCCTGCGGCGTGGAGAACGATCCGGAGGCCGACTACTGCGCCGACTGCGGCTCGCCGATGGCGGTGATCACCCGGGTGGTCAACACCAGCGACGGCGACGAGCACCCCGATCCCTGGCGGGTGTACGGTGTGGAGACCAGCCTGATCGGACGCGACAAGGAGCTGGCGGATCTGGAGGATATGCTCAAGCAGGCCGAGCAATCCTCCAGTTGCCAAGTCGGGTTCATCGCCGCGCGCCATGGGCTGGGCAAATCGAGGCTGCTCGCCGAGTTCGAACGCCACCTGGAAGCATCGTTCTCCGAAACTGCCATCCTGCGAGGGGTCTGCCGCAGTGAAGTCGGTGGAGCATTTTCGGTGATCTCACGGATGCTGCGCTCCCGGTTTTACATCGGCGAGGATGACGACGTCGCCGTGGCGCGCCACCGACTGTTTCAGGCAGTGGACGCTCTGGTCGACGAACGGGGCGAACAGGTCGCCCGCTGGGTCGGAAAACTCATCGGGCTCTCCCCGGAAGACGACCCCGAGGAGACCACCGGTAAGGCCAACCCCCGCCAGATGGAGCGCTCCTCCTTCCAGGCGCTCGCCGAACTGCTTCGCGCCGATGCCCGGCGCAACCCCCTGCTTTTGATCTTCGACGATTACCACCAGGCATCCGATCCCACCCGCCGGCTGCTGCGCTACCTGATCGAACATCTCGACGACAGCCCGGTGTTCTTCGTGTTCGCCGTCGACGAAGCGGACCCCGAAAAGCTGGGATTGCCCGCTGAGGTCGCCGACTTGCAGCTCGAGCTTGCCCCGCTGAGCGATGCCGAGGTGCGCCGTCAAGTCGAAGACACTCTGCGGCTCGCCGACGACGTGCCCGACAAGCTCGTCGATCACGTCGTCGACGCCGCGCTGGGCAACCCGATGGCCGTCGAGGAGATGCTGCGCATCTTCATCTCCGAAGGCATCATCGACACCCGTCGCGAGCCCTGGCAGATCGACGCCGACGGCATCGACAACATCGACCTTCCCACCACCGTCGAGGAGACCGTCGCCGCACGGCTCGACGGGCTCACCAACGCTGAGCGCCGCGCCCTGGAGATGGCCGCCTGTGTGGGCACGCTGTTCTGGGATGACCTGCTTCGCTGCCTGGATCGGCTGCGCCGAAACCACCAGTCTCGCCCCGACGCACCCTGGATGGAGGCCCACCTGCCGGAGGCCATCGACGCCGTCGTCGAGAGCCTGGAGCGAAAAGACATGGTCCGCCGCCAGCCCGAGTCGCGCATCGGCATCCACGTCGAATATGTCTTCAAGCATCGGCTCGAACGAGAGGCGCTCTACGAAGAGATCTCGGTCCGAACCCGCAAGCGCTACCACCGGCTGATCGCCCAGTGGCTCGACCGGGAAACCGACATGGATTCGGCCGCCGAGTTCATCGCCCGTCACTACGCTCGCGCCGGCTGTCTTCGCCGCGCCGCTCGCTACTACCTTCGCGCCGGCGACCACGCCCAGAGCCACTACGCCAACGGCGAGGCCATCGACCTGTATCTGGAGGCGATGAGCTGTCTGACCGACGCCGATCTCGAGCTAAAAATGCGCGCCTGCCATGATCTGGGCAGCGTCTACGCACTACTCGGCGAGCACGGCCACGCCGAAACCTACTTCAAGGATATGGCCCGATTTGCCTGGCTGTCGGGCCACCGCGCCAAAAGCGGTGCAGCGCTCAATAAACTGGGGCGCACGCTGCGCGATGTGGGCCGCTACGATGACTCCCTGAAGCATTTCGACCTTGCCCTCGAGCAGTTCCGCAAAGCCGATGACGAGCGCGGCGTCGCCAGCACGCTCGACGACATCGGCAAAATCCATTGGGTTCGCGGCGACCAGCAACAGGCGCTCGAATACTACCGGGCCTCCTTGCAGATGCGCCGCAAACTCGACGACGATCGCTCCATCGCACTCAGCCTCAGCCACATCGGCTCGCTGAAACTGAGCGTCGGTAAAATTGCCGAAGCCTCCGAACATCTCCACGAAGCGTTGGAGTTGCGAAAGAAAGCAGGTGAACCCCGAGGGCTCGCCGGCAGTTACAACGACTTCGGCGGGCTCTGTATCCAGCAGGGGCAGCTCGAAGAGGCACTGCCGGCGTTCGAAAAAGCCC
Source organism: Myxococcales bacterium (assembly GCA_007120915.1). Lineage (GTDB taxonomy): Bacteria > Myxococcota_A > Bradymonadia > Bradymonadales > Bradymonadaceae > SLJM01. The sequence goes on from SKMT01000655.1 coordinate 3,504, forward strand.
TGGAACTGGCCCAGAAAGTGGGAATACGCAGCGTCGAATGCGCCGTGCGCAACAACATCGGCGAAACACTGATGGAGCTAAAACGCCGCGACGAGGCTCGCGAACATCTCGAAGAGGCCCGTCGCGTCGCCCATGAGATCGGGCACCGGCGTGTGATGTTCGACGTGGAGCGCAATCTGGCCCAGTTGGCGGTCTCCGAAGCAGAGAGAGAGCTGGCGCTGGAGCGCATCGAACGGGCCATCGAGATCGCCCGTGACCTCGACTCCCGCGCCTACATCGCCATCGCAGAGATGACCCGCGCGAAAATCCACGCCGAGTACGTCTTCGACCCCTCACTCAAAGAAGAGAGTGTCGAGGAGGCGACCGCCGCCTTCCGCCGCGCCATCTCCCTGCTGAGCGAAACCGGTGTAGACATCCAGCTTGCCCGAGCCCTGTCGAGCTTCGGGCACTTCCTGATCGAAAGCGGCAACTACGAGGACGCCGTCGCCCCCCTCCGGCGGGCCACCCGCCTGTTCGACGAACTCGACATGAGCGACGAGAAACAAGAGACCGAACAGCTTCTGGCCACCGCCGAGCAGTAGGACCGCTACCATCGGCGCTGCTGCTTAGTCGAAGTCGAGCACGTCGAAGACCTCACCGTCGTCGCCGTCGTCGGCTTCCGGACTGTCGGATTGAGGGCAGCCGCTTGCCGGATCGCCCGCATCTCCTCCACTTCCTGCGGCCTCCGGTGGGATAGTGAAGTCGATGTCGTCGCCGTTGTCATCCAACTGCGCTCCGCCTACCAACGCGACCCCAACGGTAGAACCGCCATAGCCCCCTACACCGGGCGCGCCGTTTCCGCCATCTCCCCCGTCACCGCCGTCACCTCCCGCGGGCATCGTTCCAGCACCGTCCTCAGCTCCACCGCTTCCGCCGCTTCCGCCTTCTCCGCCACAGGCTCCTTCTCCACCACTGCCTCCGTCACCTGCCCCCATAGCATCTTTCACTTCGATTTCCAGTTCACCCAGCTCTACAGTGGCCTCCACAACGACAATGCCAAAGGTACTTCCCCCGCTGGTGCCGCTCTCGCCCCCCGCGCCACCACATCCGGCTGAGCCTCCTCCTCCGCCG
>SKMT01000658.1 GCA_007120915.1 Myxococcales bacterium
TCCGCCGACTTCGTCGTACAACCCGGCGGCATAGATGGTGACCTGGGTGTTCATCTGATTGAACACCACCGGCGGGTCCACGAAGATCGGCTGGGGACCGTCGGTGACCCGGATTTCGTCTTCGTACTCCGAGCCGCAGTCGCCGGGGTTGACGAACTCAAAGTCCGCCGTGCCCGTGGAGAGCCCACCACTGAAGGTGACTTCCGCGCTCTCACCGTCGGCGGCGACGTCGACGTCGTCGGCGGGAACACCGTCGAGATAGGCATCGGCGTCGGGATGGAGATTCTCGCCGAGCACGTCGAAGCTGCTGCCGTCGGAGCAGACGCGCCGCGGGTTCACCGAGTCGATCGTCGGCGGGGTGGTGCGGTGCAGCGTGAAGGTGTCCTGACCACAGGCGATCGGCTCCACACCGGTGACGGTGACGTCGAATTCGTCTTCTTCCAGATCGTCGACGAGCGACGGGGGAATGTCGGTGTCGATACCACCGCACAACTCCAGGTTTTCGTAGTCATCCATCGCCGCGTCGCAGCCAAACAGGTCGAAGTCCACCGACTGGCCGTCGACTTCGACGACTGGCTCGTCGCCTTCGGGGTCGTAGAGGAACTGACCGAACAGCTCCAACTCCCCGTCGAAGGTCTCATCGTCGCAGAACCCGTCGGGGTCGGCGTCGGTGATCTGCGGGGGACCGGCGGCATAGAATTCCTGAGATTCACTGCTTTCGCAGCTTGCTGGCTCCGGGTTGACCGCCACCATCGTGTAGGCCCCCTCCAGTTCGGCGTCTTCCAGGTCAATATCGACTTCGAGCGCTTCACATCCGCGCACGCCGTCTTCTCCGTCGACGTCGGTGCAGTCGACGCCGTCGGCGTCATATTCGGTGCCGTCGACGACGATGTGGGTCATCTCCCCGTCGATCTCCAACAGGTGGTTGCCCTCCACGTCGTAGGTGACGGTGCCGTCGGTGTTGCAGGCCACCCGTGGCTCCACGGCGGTGATCTCGGGGGGCGGGGTCACCCCGACGGTGGCGTCATCTTCGGAGTGACAGCCGACGGGATCGGGGTTTTCGACGACCACGTCGACATCAGTGACGAATTCGTCTTCGTCGACTTCACCGGCCAGATCGTCGGCGGCGACGAAGACGGTCAACTCGTCGCATTCTTCGGGGTCCATCGCCGGAGCTTCGCCGATGCTGGAACATCCGTCGGCCGACTCGGCGGTGTACGTGTTGTCGCCGATGCTGACTTCGGGCATCTCGGCGCCACCTTCGAGGGTGATGAACCCTTCGCCTTCGATGCGAACTTCCTCGTAGTCGATCTGTTCGCTGCAAAGCGGGGTGGGCTCGACGTCGTGAACTTCCGGTGGGTCGGCAATGGTCAGTGTTACTCCGTCGTCGTCGGGGACGCTGGGGCAGTCTGCGGGGGCCGGGTTTTCGAAGACAACATCGTGGGTGCCGGCGTCGAGCGAATCTTCGTCGACTGTAAATTCGGCGCTCTCACAGAGCTGATAGGAGACGTACACGTCGTGCAGGTCGGTGCAGTCGCCGGTGGCTTCGACGTCGTAGGTCTGGTCGTCGATGGCCACGGTGGGCTGAGCCTCTTCATCTTCACCGACCAGCAGGTTTTCACCCTCCAGTGAGATGTGGCGTTCGCCCTGGGCGACGCAGGTCAGATCGGGGATCGCAGCGGTCAGTTCGGGGCGTGGCAACACGCCAAAGGCTTCGGATTCGGCGGCGACCTGTCCGTTCGGGTTTTCAACCTCGATGTCGTAGACCCCCGGTTGGAGCTGAAGGTCGTCGGTGATGCGGAACATCAGTGTTTCGTCGTCGAGCCAACGGACATCGCCGTCCGGTTCACCCAGCGGGCTCTCCAACTCGACAAATTCCCCGGCGTCCACCGGTTCACCCGTCGGATCGAGCTGCAGCCGGATGCTGACCACTGGCAGCTCCACGTCCGGGTCGTCTTCGCCGGCGATGGCGTCGACCACCAGTGGACTGAAGGCATCGCCCTTCAGCGTCACCCAGGTACCCTCCTCGCCGTGGGCGGCCTCACAGACAAACGAAGGATCCGTTGCCAGATCCTCCGGGCTGTGATCCATGTGCGGCTCCGGTCCGTCGACCTCCTCCGCACAACCAACTGTGACGAATAAAATGAGCACAGCGAAGTAAACTAGACGTCGCATGACCTCTCCTGGCAGGGGTTCCGCAGCAGTTTCAGTGGTCTTACTGGCGTAAAAATTAACTCTTCATCTCGATGATGATAGAGGCACTACAAATGAACAAACGATTTTCTGGACACGGGTATCTGGGTGCCACGTTCACTTCAGTACTCGGGAATGTCCAGAATTTTTGTGCCGATTTTTTGTAAAAGGTTGTTTTGTTTTTTTGACTCCTCGTCACCGGTGGGCAGCGAAGCCCACCGGCGACATCGAAAAGCACCCCGTTTACGGTGCCCCTCCTGCGACGGTGTATTCGACGGTACTCGTGGGCACGTCACCGGTGGTCAGCCCACCGCCGAGGTACCAGAACCCGCGGAAGATGTGCTGGCCCATCCAGACGCGTTCTTCCACCAGATTCTCACCGAAGTCCTGCCATCCCGGGGGAGTGCTGACCTGGGCGGGGGGGCAGTCGCCATCGCATTCAATTTCGGCATGTCGGGCCCCGTCGTCGGGGTTGCCGCTGTGCCCGCCGGCGACGACGAGATTGTCGTTGATCGCCGCTCCGGCATGGCCGAATCGGTCATTGTTCAACCGCTGGCCCGGATCGTCGAGGTGGGTCCATTCGCTGAGACTTCCGTCTTGCTCGATGGTCGCCACGAAGAGATCGCGATTGTTGTCGGAACCTTCGGTCTGACCTCCAATCACGAACAGTTGGGGCCGCACGTCCGAGACCGACGGAGCGTTGTCAGTGTGAGCAATGCCGATCTCGAGTTCACCGCGGGGACCGGCCAGTTCCATCGGTTCGCCGTCGTCTTCGCCGATGGCCGGCTGCAATCCCACCGACTGTTCGCGGGGCGCATCGATTTCGACGGAGAAGTATTCGTAATCGGCCCGGAAGTCGGTGGTGTCGTCTTCTCCGCCAACGACGTAGATGAGATGTTCGTCGTCTTCGTCGGGATGTTTGATGGAATCGATTCCGGCGACCATCCGCGGCTGTTCCAGATCTGCGAAGTGATGCCAGGTGCCGAGCGCCCCGATCGACAGCGGCTCGTCTCCGGAGGGAGTGATCGAGTCGTCGTCGGTGTACTCGAAGGTGTCGGCATCGACGGTGTCCAACAGCTCTTCTTCGCCGAACAGCGAGTCCGGCTCGACACTGCGGTAGATACGGTAGCCGTCGATTTCGTGGTTGGTCTCCTCGTCGGGTTCGTCCCACTCGATGGATACCGTGGCTCCGTCGAGGGGGACGTTGACGGCCTGGGGTTCGGAGCCGAGTGACTCACCGTCGGGGTTGGCCGGATCGTCGTCGCTGTAGGTGGCGGCGACACGGTAGTAGTACAGCCCGGCCTCCAGCCCGTCATCCGCATCGGGTTCGTCGTCTTCTTCCTCGAAGTCGTCTTCGTCGTAGGTCAGGTCGAGCCCGATGATTTCCGGAGCTTCCGCCGGAGTGGGGATGTGTGCGCGGATGATTTCGTCGGTGGCCAACCCGTCTTCGAGGGCACCGCCGATCAGATACAGGAAGTCATCGACGCGAACTCCGTTCGCCAGGGTACGTCCTTCCGGCAAATCGAAGCGAAGTTCGTTCCACTCCCGGGGTTCACCGAAGCGGTCAATCGCGGCGTACTCCCCGCTGGCGTAGACCTCTCCGGTCACCGAGCCGTCATCACCACCGAGGGCGTACAGGTAGTTCGCCTGGCGCGCCGGCACACCGGACAGTAACGTCGGGCCACGGCGGGCGGTATCCATCTCGGCGCCGGCGTGAAATTCCATGAATTTTCCGGCCGGGTTCGTCACCGTAATCGGTGAATACTCGCCCCAGGTGCCGTCGGGGTTGGTCACCCGCATAAAGCAGGCATCGAGATGATTCAGGTCGGTGGTATCGACCTCCAGATCGATGTGGTCCGATTCGACGTCGATAATGGTGATGCCGGGCTGGCGCATATCGTCTTCGTCCAGATCCTCGCCGGCCTGCTGGCAGAAGACATCCACATCGGCGTCGTCGCGGAAGTTACTGCCCTCCACATCGACCTCCAGCTCCGTCTCGTCGTTGGTCCAGGAGCCGGGGCTGACACTATCGACCAGCGGGGGAGCCTCGTCGACGACGGCATAGCCCTCTTCGAGCACGCCGACCTCGCCGTCGGGATTGACCACGATCAGATCGTAGGTTCCAAGCGGCAGTCCGGCGGAGACGATACCGTTGAGTTGAGTGTCGTCGATGTACTGAACGGCCCGGATCTCGCGGGCGACGGTGGCATCGCCTTCGACGTCGTTGGGGTTCAGGTATGCACGGGGGGTGGGCTCGAAGGTGTCCCCGTCATCAGCATCGGCGGTAATCGTCACACCCGTGTCTTCGTCCCCGGGCCCGAAGGGGGGGCGGATCTCGTCGATGGCAATGGTGGGATCGGCGGTGATCGTTAACAGGTCTTCGGTGTCGCTCTGACAGTCGAAGTCGTCGGTGACCCGGACTCCAAAATCGACGGAGTCTTCGTCGTCGGCGAGCATGCCCTCCGGCACGGTAGCCTGCACTACGTAGGGCCGGTCCGCATCGATGCTGATATCCAGATCGGTGACCGAACCGTCGGAAGGATGGACCAGCTCGACGCTGTCGATGTTTCCGGAGCCGACGCCGGCGGCGTAGATGGTTATTTGAGTGACCATGCCGTCGAACGTCGCCGGCGGATCGACGTAAAGGGGAATGGGAGCCTGTTCGATGGTGATATCCTCTTCATAGGCTTCACCACAGTCGCCGGGGTTGAGCACCTCCAGGGTCATCTCCGGGGGATCGAGCGGTCCGTCGAAGGTCACTGTCGCCGATTCCCCGTCGGCGGCCACATCCACCGTGGAGGCGGGGATGCCGTCCAGATAGGCCTGGGCGTCGGAATGGATATTTTCCCCGAATACCTCGAAGGTTCCTCCCTCCACACAGACCCGCCCCGGGTCCACATTGCTGACGGTGGCCTGTTCGACCTCCTCGATATGGATGGTGTCTTCACCGCAGGCAACGGGCTCGGGGGCTTCGACGGTGATATCGAAGGCCTGGTCCCGGAGATGATCGGGGACGGTGGTCTGCAGTTCGTCGCAACTGTCGATGTCGATGTCGCCCAGGTCCGTGGTATCGCAGTCAACAAAGGCCTCCACCGATGTTTCGGTGCCGTTCATGGTGATGGTGGGGTCGTCTCCGGTGGGGTCGTGGAGGAACTGCCCGAAGATGCTCATGTCACCGTCCAGCGGTTCGGTTTCGCAGACGGCCAGCGGTTCGGTCTCCGTAATTTCGGGGGGACCGGCGAGCATGACCGGGTCGGAGGGGTCGCTGTCGCAACCGACGGGGTCGGGGTTGACGGCGACCAGTTCGTGCAGGTCGTCGCTGACGTCGTCGGGATCGGCGTCGAAGGTCAGTTGGTCACACAACCGAGTGTCGTCGTCTACGTCGGTGCACTGGGAGGCGTTGGTAGCATAGGTGATGCCGTCGAGGATGATCTCCGGTGCGTCGCCGTCGACCTCGTACAGATGCTCACCTTCGAGTTCGAAGGTGGTGGTATCGTCGTCGCTGCATAGCGCGCGCGGCTCGACGGAGGTGATCACCGGGGGCGGGACGGTTTCCACGTCCACGGCATCTTCAGATTCACACTGTGCACTTTCGGGGTTGGTCACCACCACCGGGTGGGTGCCGTCGTCGATGACCCCGGCGGAGACGGTGACCGTCAGTTCGCTGCAGTCGTGCGCTTCGCTGTCGTCGTCGAACAACTCCAGCTCGTCGCATCCATCCAACTCGTCGGCGCCGAACTCTTCGTCGCCGATGGCCACCTCGGGAAGCTGTCCGTCGATGTCGAGAAAGCCCTCCCCGGCAATTTCGAGGGTGCGGTCTTCCTGATCGGTACAAAGCGGCTGCGGATCAACCTCGTCGACCTGCGGAGGGGCGACGACTTTCGCGGAGGCCTCTTCGGTGCTTTCGCAGTGGGCGGTCTCCGGGTTTTCGACGACCACTTCGTTGGCTCCCGAATCCAGGTCTTCTTCGGCGATGGACACCGTCAACTGGTTGCAGGAGGCGGTGGGTACGTCGGGGGTGTCGATGTCGATACAATCTTCGATGTCGTCGGGGTCGACCTCGTAGCTGTTGTCACCGATGTGGACCACCGGGGTCTGCCCGTCGATCTCGGCGAAGCCGTGGCCCTCGACTCGGAAGCTGTTTTCATACTGGGCGGTGCACATCGGGTCCGGGTCGATCGCCTCGATCTGGGGGCGGGGCATCGCCGTGAGGAACTCGTCCTGTTCGGAGTGGCAGCCCACCGGGTCGGGGTTGGTCACTTCCACGTGAAGATCTTCGTGAGTGGTGTCGTCGTCGACCTGAGCGGCCAGATCCCCGTCGGCCACATCGATCAGAACCCGTTCGCAGCGCTCGGCGGACAGCGCCGGGGCGGATTCGACCGGCTCGCACCCCTCGGCATCTACCGCTTCATACACCTGGTCGCCCAGCGCGACTTCGGGGTAGACGGTGTCGCCGTTTTGTTCGACCGTGATGAATTCTTCGCCGTCGATCTGCATGCCCGCATACTCGATCTGCTCGGAGCAGACCGGGCTCGGCGAGATATCTTGGACCACCGGCGGGTCGTTGACCGTCACCGTTACTTCGTCTTCTTCGGGGTCGGAGGGACAACCGGCGGGCGCGAAGTTTTCGGCGCGCACATCGTACACTCCCGCCTCCAGTTGCTGTTCGTCTACCCGCACCGTCAGTTCTTCGCAGAGGCTGTGATCGGTGAAGGTGTCGTGAAGCTCGCGGCAGTCGCCGGTGTCGATCACGTCCACCTGTTCGCCGTCCAGATCGACGGTGGGCACCTGTTCGTCGTCGCCCTGCACCAGTAGGTTGTCACCGACCAGGGTGATGTCGCGTTCGCCCTGGGCGACACAGGTCATCTCCGGGATCGCTTCGTCAAGCCGGGGCCGGTCAAGCACCCCGAAGGCCTCGGATTCGGTGACGGTACGCCCGTTGGGGTTGGTCACCTCGATGTCATAGACCCCCTCGGGAAGCTCGAGATCGTCGCTGATGCGAAACTGAATGGTTTCGTCGTCGACCCACCGAATCCGGCCGTCTTCTTCGCCGAGCGGTGATTCGAGTTCGAAGCGCTCGATGGCATCGATGCTTTCGCCGGCGGGCCCTTCGACCAGCGAGAGGATGACCACCGGAAGCTGTACGTCGTCATCGTCTTCGGAGGCGATGGAATCGACGACGAGGGGGCTGAATGCCTCCCCGTCCAATTCCACCCAACTGCCCTCTTCACCGTGGGCTTCACTGCAGACGAACGACGGGTCCGTCGCCATCTGCTCCGGGCTGTGATCCATCCGAGGTTCCGGTCCCTCCACTTCCTCGCTGCAACCGAGTCCGGCGATGAAGACGAGCACGGCACAACCGATGAAACGTCGCATGATCTAACCTCTCCGGGTTCTTCGAACGCGCAATACTGGCGAATTTGAACGCAGCGCCCGGCTGATGGGCATCCTTCGTTCTAGTACTCGCAGGAGAGGTCGATTTTTGTGCAAATTGTGTTTGAAAGCCGTACAACCTGCGTGCTCATGCCACGGCCATCTATTTGGGGTGCCTTCGGCTGAACTACGCCTCCGGCGAACTAAGATTTGTGGGGAGGTTCGGTTGACCGTCAGAGGTTGCATCCCCGCCGTCTATTAGGGGTGCCTTCGGCTGAACTACGCCTCCGGCGAACTAAGATTTGTGGGGAGGTTCTGTTGACCGTCAGAGGTTGCATCCCCGCCGTCTATTAGAGGTGCCTTCGGCTGAACTACGCCTCCGGCGAACTAAGATTTGTGGGGAGTTTCGGTTGACCGTCAGAGGTTGCACAGCCGCCGTCTTCGGGGGAGGAAATCTGGTGTTGCGCTCCCCGGGAGCATAGCGAGCGGGGAGCTGTCCCGAAGGGACTGAGGGGTCGTTGGGTGAATCGCCGAGGCTGAAACTCTCACGATTTGCGATCACCCCCTCCGGTCGCATCCGCGACCACCTCCCCCGGCGCTGACGCTTCGGGGGAGGATGCGTGAGCCCCCTCAGCCTATTCACACTCTGCGACATCCACGTCCATCTCACACAACTGATGGCGGATGGCGTCGGCGGCCGGATCGGCGGGCCACTGCTCGACGAAGCGGTTCAGGTAGTCGGCGGTCTGCTGGGGATCGTCGAGATCGCGCAGGTGAATGCGCGCCAGCTCCAGAAGCACGTCCGCCCGGGCCTGGTCGTCCGGATCGGTTAATTCCAGCGCTTCGGTAAGTAGCTCGGCGGCCAGTTCGGGCTGTTGTTCGTGGAGAGCATCCAGCGCTTGTTCGTGAAGCTGGTGGGCTGACGGTTCTTCGGGTTCGGCGTCGTCGGCTTCGATATCTTCTTCGGAAATTTCGGCCGGGGGGGCCGGTCCGGGATCGGGGACGGCGTCTTGTGCCGAGGAGTCGGCACGGCCCACAGCGGCGAACAGCTCGGATTCCGAGGCGCGGATTGCATCGGTATTGGCCTGAACCAGAGCGCGGCGGTGTTCTTCCAGGTCGACGTAGCGTTCAACCGCGGCGTAGCCGGCATCGTCGATCCGCCCCCGGTCGTCACCGGCGCGAACGTCGCCGGCGTCGACCCGGTGGGTCGTCCCGTCCGGATCGGTCACCTTCACTGCCCCTTCGTACACGGAAACCCGGGGAATGTCGTCAATGATCTGCACCGAAAACACGGTGCCCGTGACGGTGATGACGTGTGACCGTGCTTTCAGCGTGAATTGGCGCCGATGCTCGGGGAGCATCTCCACCAGCATCGTGCCTTCGGCAAGTTTGACGGTGTCGGTGTCGTCATCGGATTCGAGTTCGTAGTCGTCGGCGTGTTCGGTGAAGAGTCGAAGTGACTCTGCGGGAGAGTAGGCAGGTTGAAGCGTCGCCAGTTCGCCGGCAGCGCCGGCGTCGTCGGTCGGTTCAGCCTCTTCGCCGGGTTGTTCAGCCGTGGGCGAGGTTGTCGTCGGCTCTTGCGGCTGTTCTATCTGAGGTGCCGAAAAGAGCCACCAGCCCACCAGCGCTGCGCAGGCGGCCGCGGCGATGGCGCCCCACACTCGCCGGTCTCTCGATGCACGGGGCGCACCCGGCCGGTGGTCGCCGGGTTTGTCTTCGGTGACCTCGTCGGCGATGCGTTCGAACAGCGCATCGGCATCGATGTCGTCGCCGCTGGCAATATCAGTGTTTCGCGCCACCTCGAACATCTCGTCGAGTCCGGGGAGCTGACCGTCGGTGTCCGGGGCCTGCTGTTGATGGTCGATGCTCTCCTCGATGCGCTCGAACAACGCATCGGCATCGATGTCATCGCCGACACCGAACTCGGCATTTTGCGCCACCTCGAACATCTCGTCGAGTTCGGGGAGCTGACCATCGGTGTCCGGAGGGACCTGTTGCCGATCGTCGATACTCTCTTCGAGGCGTTCGAACAGTGCATCGGCATCGAGATTGCCCCACAGCGACACGTCGTCGCCGCCGGCAGCGCCGAACATCTGTCCCGTCTTCATCGCCATCTTTCGGCATTCGTCGCAGGTGCGTAGATGTTCGCTCACCACGGATCGGCGCAGATCAGTTAGTTCCCTCCGGCGCAGCTCGAACAGCGCTGCCTGCACCTCTTCGCATGTGACCGATTCACTCATGCTACTCCCCCGCTTCGGCGGCCGGTGCCAGAGCGGCACGCCGTATCAGTTTCATCAGCTTCTTTCGGCCCCGCCGAACCCGGGAGGCGATGGTGTTGATGGAGGTGTCCGTCTCGTCGGCGATCTCCTGGAGGGTGTGCCCCTCGATTTCATACATGATCAGCGCCTGGCGCTTTTCGTCGGACAGACAATCCAGCGCGGCATACAGGGCGCGCACTTTCTCGCGAGCTGCCAGTTTGTTCCACTGGCGGATCGGCGACTGCAACGTCTTCAGGTCGACCAGCTCCACTGCCGCTTTGCGCTTTCGCTGATGAGAGATCGCCACGTTGCGCGCCACACGATACACCCAGCCTTCGAACGTGGAGTGGTCGGAGACGTTTTCGAGGCTGTCATACAGTTGGACGAACGCCTCCTGGACCACGTCTTCTACATGGGGGCCGGGGCCCAGATACCGGCCCACCGTGCGGGTGACCTGGTCGAGGTAACGGTCGTAGAGGTGGCGAAATGCCTTCATGTCCCCGTCGGCTGCGGCCTTGATGAGCTGTGGTTCGTCATCGGTCATTGCTCAAAACCTCGCTTCGATTCCAACGAGCACATCGACGTCGAAACGCCCCAGGTCTCTAAGGACTCCGTATTCGTCTCGGATCTGACGGTCGGCGACGCTGACGGCAACACCGGTATCGGCGCGTACGGCGAGATGGCGGGTCAGAGAGTAGCGCACCGAGCCGTGGACCACCGCCGCCCAGGGCATCAGAGCACTGATCACCGATGACTCGGAGGTCGATGTGATCTGGCCGGGAGGCACTCGGCGCTGGTCTCCGTCGCGCATTTCATCGCTGTATTGATCGTCTTCACGCCAGTTTTCGGATAGATGGCCACTACCTTCGGAGGGCTCGTCCGGGTTCTGAGATTCGTCATCGGACTGGGTATCCCCGGGCTCGTCGGCATCGTGGCGAATCTGCTCAATGGCGGTGATGGACGAGAACGTCTTCCGAACTCCGCCGTCAGCGCGCATGGACCACCGCTCGCCGAGTTTGCGGGCGTAGCCGGCGGTCAATTCCACCGCCCAGGGCCGATAGCTGTGGGTCGTATCTCCCCGGGTGGTTGTCAGTGGTTGGAGGGGAAGCCGGCCGGTCAGACCGAAGCGAAGCCGTTGTGTGGGCTTCCAGCTCGTCTGCAGCCGGGCGATGGGCATCACTGCTTCGGCGCTGGGAAGCCACATTGCTCCGGCTGTGACATCGGTGGAGAACAGCGGTGACGAAGCAGCAGGCAACTCGGTGGCGGTCGTCGACAGACCTTCGGCGATCTCGATGACATGCTGAGCGGCACTGGTCGTTGACAGCCCTCCGGCGGTTGCGGCGACCTGCTGTGCGGCGGAGCCGCCGTCACTCTCCAGGCGCGCAACCTCGTCGTCCCGTCGTGCTGTCTCCTCGGGGGTGAGCACCTTGTCGGAGTCCGACTCTGGCATCTCGACGCCGTCGAGAATCCAGGCAAGCCTCGTCGCCGCGGCTGCGATGCCGGTGCGCCCGGCGTCCTGGTCGACGTACAACGCCCAGATGTCGCCATCTTCATCGAGCCGAATCTCACAGGTCTCTTCGCCGTTGGTATCCAGCGTCAGCCGGCTTGCTCCGTTGTCATCGGCCCCGGAGGCATCCAGCAGTTCGGCAGACGTACGAAGCTGCAATTCCTTGACGAACTGTTCAGCGAGATTCTGCGAACAGGTCGTGGAGTCGGTGTCCACCGTCACCGGCGGCAACTCTTCGGCCGTCGCCGAACTGGAGCACAACATGGCGGTGAGTATCACCATAACCAGACTCGCTACTTTGCGTGGCGTCCGTAGGGGCATGGGCTCTTTGCTGTCTTCGCGAAGCGCTCAGGTGTTGTTCCCGGGCACCCCGCTCATTCGTGTACTCGCAACGGCGACGACTTTTTGTGCATCTGTTTTGAAATGCACCGCTCAGTTGTCGAAACGAAGCATCTTCGGGATCCACTATATGAGATGCACAAACTTTGTGCATCATTGCGAGTACTACTATGACGGTGCTTGCCTCAACGGCGGCGCCTCAGCGAAACCAACCGCGAGCAGCGCAACCGATCCGAGTGTCGGAGCTGCCTGAATTTGTTGAACGGACCGATTGCGTAACACCGAGGGTAGAGATGGAATTTGACGATGCGGCTGAAGTAACGATCGATCGTCGCGGGGGCGAGCGAGTCTCCGTGGACGTGGAGGTGACCATGACGTCCGACTCCAATGTCTACGTCGGATTGACGGACAACATCAGTGAGGGGGGGCTGTTCGTAGCAACCCACGATCTGCTGCCGGTAGGAAGCAGACTGGAGTTGAAGTTTCGACTTCCCGATTATGATGAACCGATCAGTGCCAAAGCAGAAGTGCGCTGGCACCGGCCCCCAGAAAGCTACAGTGCTGAAGGAATGCCCGGGTTCGGAGCCCGATTCGTCGACATCGATGACGACGACCAGAGCCGTATCGAAAAGTTCGTCGACAGCCGAGAGCCGATGTTTCATCCCGACTAAGGGTGGTGGCGCCAAGCCCCCAGCCCCCGGCGACCACCAACCAATAACCAATAACGAACAACCACTAACCACCAACCGCCCATTTGGCGCCTGCGGCTGCGCGTGCACATTTGTCGGGTAGTCCGACAACAGAATACCCCGGCAGGTGAGGTGCGAGATGATTTCGCCCAGGTGGCTGGCCGAAGCAGGAGCAGTTGGAACATTGGGGGCAGCGCTGGTGGCGATCCCGCTGGTGTTGGCGACGACGACAGACGCCTTCGACACGGAGCCCGTGGTTCAGGGCGTCTCCGCCGAGTCCGTCGACCGGGATGTCGACGAAAGCTGGCACGGCGACGATTCCGTCGGTGGATGGCAGGTGCGGGCTGTGCGCACCGACGGCTCGGAGTACCCCAGGCAGGTCTATGTGCAGCGCGTCGGGGTCAACACTGCCGATGGTTCGGCGGGCCCGCAGTGTCTCGTCGATCCCATCGGCGCCGACGAGGAAGACGACGCCGACGACGCTACACGAACAGCTCCTGGCGCTCCCGATAGCGCAACACACCACCGACACCGCCCAGAAGTACCACGGTAAACCCGCCGAGTACGCCCAGGTCGACGAATAGATCCGTCTCTTCGTCGCCGAAGAACCGGTCCAGCGGATGGGGGACCATCGGCGGGGCCGGCAGTCCCTCGGCGACGGCGGTGGGCATCTCGTCGATCTCGAACTCGTAGGCTCCGGCGTAGTCCTCGATCTGCAACACCGCCTCGTAGCCCCAGCGGCTAAACGATGCCTTCGACGCTGTTTCGGTCAGCGGGTCCATCCGGTCCACCGGCATGATCGCCCCGCCCAGAATGACCTGCGGAATCAGCAGGATCGGCACCAGCGCGATGGCGGCCACACTGGTGCGCACCACCGCCGACAGAAGCAGCCCGGCGGCCACTCCGGCAAGCGAGCAGAGCCACAGCACGCCCAGGTGCGCTAGCGGTGGGCCCTGGAAATCAAGGGGCACGTAAGTCAGCCCCACCAGCGCGACGCACTGGACCAGACACAACAGCGCCAGCACGCTGAATTTCGAGCCCACGTAGGAGGGGATCGACAGGTTGACCATCCGCTCGCGCTTGTAGATCGCCTGCTCGTCCACAATCTCGCGCGCGGCGTTGGAGCAGCCGAACCAGATCGCCGAGACCACCAGCAGAAACAACGCCAGGGGGGTGTGCTCGATGCGGCTCATCACCCCGCCGGCTTCCTGCACGAACACCAGGTTCAGCAGGATGGCCACAATCGGCGCCTGCACCAACAGGATCAGCGTGCCCACCTTGTCCTTCAGCTTGATGTTGAGATAGCGCCTGGAGAGCGTGAAGAACTCGCGAAGCGAAAAGCTGGGGGGGCTTCTGTCGGAGTCGCCGGTGAGCCGAACGGCGCCGCGGTTTTTTCGCCGCTCGTCGACAAATTCATCGAAGTAGGGGGACTGTCGGTAGCGCGCCGCGAAGGTCTCCATCGGTTCACCGGCGCGCTTCGCCTCCATCAGCGGGCTCATGCAGCTTCCCGGATCAGACATGATCTGTTCGGCTTCCGGGGTGTTCGGGCGCAGCTCGGGGTGGAAAAAATAGAAGGAGTCGGGAAACGCCGGGCCGTAATACACCTGCTCGCCGTCGGCGAGATACAGCGTGTTGTCCAACAGCCGGTAGGCCTGAAGCGAGGGCTGGTGGATGGTCAACAGAATGGTCTTGCCCCGGTCAGCGAGCCGGCGAAGCAGTTGCATCACGTTGAGCGCGTCTTCGCTGGCGAGACCGCTGGTCGGTTCGTCCAGACACAACAGGCTGGGGTCGGTCAACAGCTCCATCGCCAGGTTCACCCGCTTTCGCTGCCCTCCGGAAATACCCTTGTTCTCCGGCGAGCCGATCACGGTGTCGCGGGTGTCGCTGATCTCGAGGTCGGCGAGCACCCGGTGGATGCGCCGGTCGATCTCGGCGTCCGTGGTGTCCGGGGGAAGCCGCAGCTTCGCGGTGTAGTACAGCGATTCGTAGACCGTCAGTTGACGGTGAATGATGTCGTCCTGGGGTACGTAGCCGATGGCCCCGCGGTAGCGGTCGTAGTGGCTGATCAGCTCGTCGCCATTGAGCAGGGTGCGCCCGTAGGTGGGACGGGTGTAGCCGATCAGAGCGTTCAGCAGCGTCGTCTTTCCGGCGCCCGACGGGCCCAGAAGCCCGATGAACTCGGTGGGGTACGCCGTAAAAGAGACCCCGTCGAGGATGCGCAGCTTCCCGCTGGGAGTGTCGACTTCCACGCGCAGGTTTTCGGCCTGCAGAAGGATGTCGCCGCGGTAGCTTTTCTGGAGGGTGCCCTCTTCGACGTCGAGCCTCAGCGCCACGCTTCCGAAGCTGACGGTATCACCGGTGTCGACGGCGATTTTGCGAATGCGCTCGCCGTTGACGAAGGTACCGTTGGCGCTTTTGAGATCTTCGAGCACCAGTTGGCCGTTGCGACGGATCAAGCGAGCGTGGCGCTGCGAGATCTGAGGGGCATCGATGACTACGTCGTTGTCTTCGCCACGCCCGACGGTGACCACCGACTGACCGTCGGGAAGCCGCATCGAACGGGAGGAGGCGGGCGAGTCGTCCCGTTGAGCAGACAGAAACTCGTCGACTCTGGTCAGTGGGAACCGATAGCTGCCCAGAAAGAGGACGTCCCGGGTGGTGACTGTCGCGTCCTGAACCCGGTGGTTTCGGTCGTTGACGAAGGTGCCGTTGGCGCTGTCGAGGTCGGTAAGCTGCCAGTGCTCGTCGTCGATGCGCTTCAGTTGGACGTGATGACGCGAGATCTGAGGGGCGTCGAGCACGATGTCGCTGGCTTCATCGCGCCCGATGATCACCGTCAGATCGGGGCGGTCGTCGCCGTGGCGGTCGCGCCGTTGCAGCCGGGCGGCCATCTCGTCGTCGAAGACAAACTCGTAGCTTCCCATCCCGATGCGGTCGCCGATCTCGACGGCAGCGCTGTCGACGGCAGCGCCGTTGACAAAGGTGCCGTTCGTCGAGTGCAGATCGCGGATCAGGTAGCCGTCGTCGGTGCGCACCAGCTCGGCGTGGTGCGAGGAGACCTGAGGCACCGGCACCACCAGGTCGTTGTCGCGCGAGA
>SKMT01000035.1 GCA_007120915.1 Myxococcales bacterium
CAGCAAGAAGGGTTTCACATCCATGTCGAGCATTCTGGACACCGCCGAGGAGGTGTCGTTGGTGTGCAGCGTCGAGAAGACCTGGTGGCCCGTCAGCGCCGCCTGGGTGGCCATCGACGCCGTCTCCGGGTCGCGGATCTCGCCGATCATCACGATGTCCGGGTCCTGGCGCAGAATCGAGCGCAGCGCCGTGGCGAAGGTCACGTCGATCTTGCGCTGCACCAGCACCTGATTGAACTCCTGGTAGATCATCTCAATCGGGTCTTCGACGGTGGTGATGTTGACGTCGGGACCCGACAGCTCGCGCAGGCTCGAATACAGGGTGGTGGTTTTACCGCTTCCCGTCGGCCCGGTGACCAGCACCATCCCGTCGGGGCGATTGATAAAGTCGCGCCAGGTCTCGAGTTCGTCGGCGAAAAACCCGATGTTATCGAGATCCTGAATCAGATCCTGGGGGTCGAAGATGCGAACCACTGCCTTCTCGCCGAAGGCCACCGGCAGCGTCGACACCCTCAGCTCCACCTCCCGGCCTGCTCGCTCGGTCTTGATGCGGCCGTCCTGAGGTCGGCGTTTCTCGGCGATGTCCATCCTCGCGAGCATCTTGATGCGGCTGACCAGCGCGGCGTGAATCGCCCGCGGGAAGTCGTAGATATTGTGCAACACCCCGTCGATGCGCAGCCTGACGTGGGTTTTGTTGCGCTTCGGCTCCAGGTGGATGTCACTTGCGCGCTGCTCGAATGCGTAGTGCAACAGATACTCGACGGCCTTGATCACCGGGCGATCAGTCGCCTCGATGTCGTCGACGTCCTGAAGCTGGATGAACTGCTCCAGGTTGCCCAGGTCCATCCCCATCGACACTTCGTCTTCCGCCGCCGAGAGCGAGGACCGAAGCCCGTAGACCTCGGTGATCAACTGCAGGATGTCCGACTTGGGGCTGACCACCAGCGTCAGATCACTGGGAATCAGAGTGCGCAACTCATGGCGAAGAAGCTCGTCGTAGGGGTTGTCCAGCGCCATGACCACCTTGCCCTCCTCGCGCCTCAAGGCCACGCAACTGTGGCGCTTGGCGAAGGGACGGCTCATGGTCTGGGCGATCAGGTCCATGTCCAGCTCCAACGGGTCGGGCTTCTCGAAGGCAAGCCCCACGTCGTCGGCGACGACCTTCATGATCTCGTCTTCGTCGACCAGCTCCCCCTCATCGGTGCGAAACCCCATCCGCGCCACAACTTCGGCGGGCGTCACGTCATAGTGGCTGCGCCGGTTGGTCGCCCCACCCTGCTTCTCGTCGAGAATCTCGCGGCGCACCGCATCGGCCTCATCGACCGCCTGCTTGGCCTGCTGACGACTCAACAGATCGGCCTGGTACAGAAGCCGCGCCAGATACTTCACCGTGTAGTTGACGAGCTGTTCGGAGGATGGACGCATCGGCTCTGCAGTTCGAGGGAATGAGCACCGTCTGATCCCACGGTAGATGGATTGCCCCACAGGGGCAATTAATTCCGTGGGGTTGGGATCAGGCTCGACCCCGGCGTTGCCGACAACGTTCGGTATCACCCACAGCCTGCGATAGCGGCTACCTTTCGGAGTTCCGGCTTCCGACTTCCGATTCATTTTTGCTTTTTCCTTCGTTGCAGATTTCTGCTCAACCCGGTGAGATGGCGCGAAAATCGGGAGACAGAGGGCAAGTTAAAGATGAATCGGATGTCGGAAGTCGGAAGTCGGAAGGGGTGCGGCGCTTCTGGGACGACGGTTCCTGCGCGGGAACCCACGGAGACGCGGAGGCGCGGATCTCGCGGATCTCGCGGAGACGCGGAGACGCGGATTTCGCGGAGACGCGGAAACTGAACCCGGAGCGCTGGTCGCGGAGCGCGGAAGAGCACACGGAGGGGGCGCGGAAAGCGCTGAGAACAGCGACAACCAGTGCCAATTCGGGATGCCGATGGTTGTTACGGCCCCTCCAGTCTTGCGGCGGGCTTGTCCCGCCGCGGCACTCCGACGGGACAAGCCCGTCAAGTCCAAAAACGGGGGGTCCGTGGAGGTAGCAGCTCAAACGTATTCCCATGTGGGACAAGCCGCACATGGGCCCAAAAGCCTCAACGTTGGTGACCATGCACCGGTGCGAGTCACGAACAGACGGAACGCCTTGGCCGAACCGGTGTGGAAACGGGTCGGCGGAAAACTCCGCATCCTCGCTGCTGCGTTGTACCACGGCTGTGCGACCTGGCAGGACGCGCTCCCGAAGAGTGTCGTGCCGTCTCGCTATAAACGTCCCCATCGATTGATTCTGACGCTGTCATCTCGCCGGTGCCGCAGTTTCGTTGAATTTCCGCTCGTTTAGCTGTCCAAAGCAGTTCACCGTGCTTGCATCAGGTGCTCATGTGGAAGGTGCAGACCCCTGCGAGCCCCTACCATGTTCGATACCGGCGGGCTTGTTCCGTCGGTATCGTTGCGGCAGGGCAAGCCCGCCGCAAACGAGGGAGGAGGGGCCTTCGGGGGTTGCATGGAAATCGGGAGACAAAGGGCAAATTAAAGATGCATCGGAAGTCGGAAATCGGAAGGGCTGCGACTCTTCTGCGACGCCGATTCCTACGCGAAGTCCGCAGAGATTCGGAGGCGCGGATCTCGCGGAGCCTCGGAGGGCGCGGATTTCGCAGAGACGCGGAAACTGAACGCGGAGCGCTGGTCGCGGAGCGCGGAAGAGCACAGGTCGTAGGCGCGGAAAGCGCTGGGAGATGCGAACGTGGTCAGTTGTGCCGTAACATTCCATTGGTATGCACCGTCCTGCTCCGACATGGTTGTAATTCCAATTCCCCGGCGAAATTCGCGCGTTCTCAGGGTACATCACCAGCTCTTACGACGGATCGGGAGGAAAAAGGCGTCATAACAACCATCAACACCCCGAATTGGCACTGGTTGTCGCTGTTCTCAGCGCCTACCGCGCCTGATCCGTGTGCCTCTTCCGCGCTCCGCGACCAGCGCTCCGAGCTTCCTTTTTCCGCGCAATCCGCGCCCTCCGCGTTCAGCGGCTCAGCGCTTTGCGGCCTCTGCGAACGCAGACTGCGTCGTCGCAGAAGAGCCGCACCCAATCGGAAGTCAGAAAGGAGGAACCGTCCCCACGCATCTCACATCTTCACCGTGCTCCGGTCCGAATCACGAACAGACGGAACGCCTTGGCCGAACCGGTGTGGAAACGGTTCGGCGGAAAACTCCTCATCCTTGCTGCTGCCGATCATTCCGGGCTGCCCAGCATCTGTTCGATCTGCTGTCGCACCGTGTCACTGTCGACCTGCTGGAGTCCCTCGCGCAGTTGCTTGAGAAACTTCGGGGGCATCTCATAAGCAGCATCGACAGCAAAGGAGATGTCGCCGGGCCGGTCTTCCAACAACAGCGTCAACACCTCTTCGGCCTGCCGATGTTTGCGAGGCGTTATAAGCAGTTTTTCAAAAACTACTTACAACCGCGGTCTGGCCCGCCGGCAAGGAGGGAACCTCCACAGGGATTTCACAACTGTCCGAAACGCATCAGTCAGCAGACTCGTCGTACAGGTCTTCGAGCGTCCACAACGTCACATCCAGCCCCTGTTGTTGGGCACGCCGTCGAAACCCCTCTTCAAAACCCCCCGAAGCTACATACAGAAGTCCCGCTCCCTCCTCGGTGGCTTCGTGGGCCCAGCGTCGCCCGGCATCAGCAAGACGATGTAGATTGCGAATGTGATCTCGGTGTATGTCGGTACCGACAGCGGTTCGATTCCACTTGATCGCACCGGTGAGCATATTTCCGGACGTGGTACGAGCAACAATATCCATTTCCAGACTCTTTCCTCTCCGATCCGTTCCTTCCCAGCGTCCCCATTTATTGATCGGCTCCAACCCGTGGATCTGACGTATCCGGTAGTATGCCTGCTCGACGATCTCTTCGAACAGATGCCCCATGTAACCGTCGAGTTGAGGTTCGACGTTGTTCTCCCAGATTTCGGTGGCATCGTTGGTCTCCAGCGCCGTCTCAAAACGGGCGACGAACTGGTGATAGAACCGAAATGCCGGATCTGCCAGCCGGTAACGCCAGGCAGTGGTGCGTCCGGCATCGAAGTTGCGCCGGCGGCGTACATGGCCCAGTTCAACGAGCCGTCCGGCCATCTCTCGGACCGTAGTGTGTTTGTCCAGGCCGACGCGGTCGGCAATTTCCCTCAGCTCAGTGCGCCCCGCAGCAATGGCATTCAAAATGCCAATGTACTTCGCAATATCTCTGAGCCCCTGCTCCTGGAAAATGGCAGTTTCGACCTGGCCGCGCACCTCGCCTCGAGGCGACAACATCAGACGCGTGACATTGTCAGCCAGCGGCCGCGAAGTATCCACAGCAGACAAATAGCGGGGCATCCCTCCAAATATCCCGTATGCATACGCCCGGTCTCGCAACTCCTCAAAGGGCGTCATGCGGGCAGCATCCAGGTATTCTAAGGGCTCCAGTTTCACCTTCCAGTCTAACCGCCCGTACAACGGCGCTCCTCCGGCATCGAGCGTAGCCATTGTCCGAATTGCCGATCCGGACAACACCAGCAGCACCGAC
>SKMT01000252.1 GCA_007120915.1 Myxococcales bacterium
ACCAAGAGCCCAGCGCCAAGCACCCAGCCCCCAGAGCCCAGCACCCAGCACCCAGCCCCCAAAAGCCCAGAGCCCAGCACCCAGCGCCAAGCGCCCAGCACCCAGCACCCAGCACCCAGCCCCCAAAAGCCCAGAGCCCAGAGCCTACCCCCCCACCAGCTGATCGATTTCGGCGGCGCGGTCTTGCCGGCCTACTGCCAGCCACTGGCGCCGCGCCAGCGACAGTGCATCGGAACCACGCCGGGGCTGGCCTGCCTGCAATGCGCGCTGCCCGGCGTCCTGGGCGAGCTGGGCGAGATCTTCATCGACGAAGCCCGTGTCATCCAGCAGGTTCTGGCCTTTCTGAAGGTGATGATCCCACCGCTTCCAGTCACCGTGGTAAGCGCATGCCGGCAGCCTGGCGATGTGCAACAACCCCAGGTAGCCGCGCCGGTGGGTGTGGCGCAACTGGTCGAGCCCCTGCTCGAACAGCGGGTCTGCTTCGTCGACTTGCTCTCGGGCAAGCCGAACCATCCCCAGATTGAACAACACCACCAGATTGTCGCGAACCCCGGCGCGCCGCCTCAATTGCAGCGACTGCTGGTAGGCCTGTTCGGCGCGCTTGAGCCGTCCCTCGGTGCGGAAGGTCTCTCCCAGATTGTTCAGGCAACTGGCCACGGAGCGCAAATCGCCGATCTGTTCGAACACCTGTTTGGCCTGGCGCAGCAGCTTCAATGCGCGTTCGGTGTCGCCGAGTCTGTTGTACAGCGTTCCCAGGGATTGTTCGATCTTGGCCATATGCCGGGGCTCATCGAGTGGTTCGAACAACTCGATCGCTTCATAGTACAGATTCTCGGCGGTGTGGAAATCGGCGGTCCAGAAGTGTTGTTCGGCGAGCGATGCTGTGGCCAGAGCAGTGCCGAAGCGGTCGCCGAGTTGTTCGTACAGCCCGCGGGCATCACGGGCGTGGGGCTTGCCTTCGGCGGGGGCGCCACGGCGATTGACCAGCCAGGCGCGACGAAGCAGAGTATCCGCCAGCAGTTCGTCATCGCCGATGGCCCGGGCCACTGTTTCAGCCTGTTCGATCAACGGTCCGGCTTCGTCGTATCGTCCACACCGTTCCAGGGTCTGAACCCGTTGGATCCAGCCGCGGATCCGACGGGGATGTTTGTCAGCAAACCCCAGGTCGTCGAGCAGTTGGTCGTGGCGGTCGTGCAGCCGGAATGCAAGCTCGAAGTCGCAGTGCAGACGAGCCTCGGCGGCGGCGTCCAGCAGCGGTTCGAGCGCTTGCTCATAGTTGCGCGACGCCAGCAGATGACGGGCCAGCCGCAGCGAAAGTCCGGGGTGGTCGTCGGGGTACAGCCGTCGCAGCGTGTGGGCGGTGTGGCGGTGGTGGTTGCGCAGCCGCTTCTGGCGGTCGGCATTTTCGATGATGGTCTGGCGAAACGCCTGGTGGGTGAATCTCCATCCGGAGGGCGCTTGTTCGGCCAGACCTCCAGCGATCATCTGCTCCAGAATTCGTGAAGGAAGTCGTACCCCGCAGTCTCCGCAGACCGTGGACCATTCGACATTGGAGACCTCTGTGCCGAGTACGGCTGCGATCTCGAGCGCCAGTAGCGTGTCCGATGCCGGGCCATCCAGCGGCCGGTCGATCAGCTTCTGGAGGCGATCCCAGAAGACTGCATGCAGGTCATCGGGAAGTGACACCTCTTCGATCTTGCGGTCCGCCAGATGAAACCCATCGGGTCCCACGACCAGAAGATCGCGCTCGACCCAGTCGTCGATCAACTGGACCGCATACAGGGGATTGCCACCGGTGGTGTCGACGAGTCGGTCCGCCAGGGTGTCTTCAAGTCCCAGAAGTCGATCGATCAACTGGCGCTGGTCTTTGTCGCTCAGGGGGCCCAGTTTCAGGGTGGTCGTCGCCGCCAGGTCGGTCAGTTGTTCCAGCTTTTGTCGCACCACGGTCCGATCGACGAGAGCGTCGGTCTGGACGGTACCCAGCACCAGCAGTGGGAGGGGCTGACCATCGTAGCCGGTCAGCAGATACTCCAGAAAGTTCAACGTGTCGTTGCCCCACTGCAGATCGTCGGCCAGCAGGATGATGGGCCGGTGTTCACTGAGCCGGCGCAGATAGCGCACGATGACAGCGTGACGTTGATCAGGGCTGTGAAAGTGGATGCGGGCGCCGGTGTCGCTGTAGTCTGCGACCACGGAGGGGGCGATGATTTCGGTCATCGCCAGGCAGTCGTGGAGTGCGTCCGGATCGAGATGTCGGGAAAAGAGTCTGCGGCGTACCCTTTCCAGAATCTGGTCCCGATCCAGACCGTTGCACCGAAGAAAAGTGGCGAACATCGCCCCCAGCCCGTCGCGGGGACCACCCATCGGGCTGTGGGTCGCCTGCAGCGGGGTGGCCGAACCGACCTCGTGGGCACGCTCACAGATCCAGCGTGCCAGCCGGGTCTTGCCGGTGCCGGTGGTTCCCTCTAGCAGGAGCATGCTCGGTTGGTGTTCATCGACAACGTTGCGCAGAGACTCCCAGAGTTGATCCCGTTCGGCAGCCCGGTTCACGAACGGAATTTCACGCAGCCCGAACAAATCCTGACCAACTCCGATCAGGTCTGCCGACAGAGGCGGGGGTTGCTGGCGATGCCAGGTCCCAGGCAGTTCGACGGGAGGAGAACTTGGCGTTGCCTTCCGAATCGTAGAGCTGTGCTGTTGGAGCGCCTGAAGGTCGGGGGTGGAGGGAGAGGCGATGACATCACTGATAATTTCGGTCATCCCCAGTTCGGTACCCGAGACTGCGGGCAACTCGGCATCGATGGTGCCAGTAAATTCCAGCGGTGGATTCTGTTCGGGCCGGCTTTGATGGGCCGGATCGCCCAGCGCAAACAGAGCGCGGGCGGCGTCGGCGGCGCGCTGAAAGCGGTCGATCGGATCCTTGGTCATCAATTTGCCCAGCCAGGAGCCGAAACCGTTGGGAATGTCGAATTCGGCGTGAAGCGGCGGCGGGGGATCGTCGAGGTGAGCCTGCATGATCTCGTCGGTATCCCCGCCCTGATAGGGGGGATGGCCGTCGATCAGCCAGTAGGCAAGACAGCCCAGCGCATACAGGTCGGTCCAGGGACCGTGGTCTCTCCACCGGCCACGGATCTGTTCCGGGGACATAAACCGCGGGGTACCGGTGATCTTGTTGGGCAGCCCGTTACCTTCGGGAGGATCTTCGAGCGCGTGGGCGAGCCCGAAGTCGGTTAGTTTTAGATGCCGTCCGTCGTTTCCTTCCACAAACAGAATATTTTCTGGCTTCAGGTCTCGATGGATCACCCCGCGGGCATGGGAATGGGACAGGGCATCGAGGATGCGCACAAAAATATTGCGCACCTGCCACCAGTCCACGGTGGAGCGATTCAGGTCTTTGAGGCTGTACGAGGCCAGTTCCATCGCCAGCCAGGGCGAGCCGGCGACCAGCCGGCCATCGCTGGCTCGCTCCACTTCCGCGGAGACCTCTCCACAGTCGAAGATCATGATGATCCCGGGGTGATACAGCCGGGCGACGGCACGGATCTCGCGGCGCAGCGCTGAACGCAACTCCTCGCCGTGTTCTCCACCGGGATTCATGATCTTGATGGCCACCGGAAAGTCGTGGTCGCTGTGAATGGCGCGATACACCTCTCCCATCCCCCCAACTCCCATCGGAGCCAGAAGCCGAAACGGACCGAATTCTAACGGAAGAAAGGACACAGCGGTGAATCGCTCGGGGGACATCAATTGCGACACGATAGTAAGTACGGCCCCAATTGTATGGCACTGCTCCCCAGCAGGGAAGCAGAACCCGAGCACCACCGCTCAGACCACGTCAACAACGCTGTACCGCCCCCCCCTGACTGCAGGTCCGAGGGACATGCATCGGCCAGTGATTCCGGGGTGGAGCCGGACTGTGGGCCCCTTTCTTCGACCGGTTGTTGCCACCTTCACATCACCCCGAAAAACGTGTCCGGTTTTCCGGGCGCCATCCAACCCGATTCCCGGGTGTCAGCGCCCCGATCGCAAACGCAGAACAGGTCTCGATCCGGGGTGCCCTCCCCCCCTGACTGCATGTCCGAGGGACATGCATCGGTCAGTGTTTCTGGGGCGAGTCCGGATTTAAGGGTCAATCTGGGGTGGGGTGGTTTTAAAAAAATTTAGGGGTCTCACGAAAAATCGGGGTTCGATCTGTCGACAACAGAGATGTGGGGACCGGCATGGTCTCTTTGAGCTGATGACCTGAACTTTCGACGGAGAATGACGATGACGAAGCCTCGACGACACCTTCCGGACCAGACTGTGATGCTGACCCGCCGCACCGTGGCCCGCCAGTTTCTGCTCAGACCCGACAAGGAGATGAACCACATCATCGAGTTTGAGACCGCCAAAGCCAGCGGGCGCCACGGGCTTGAGGTGCACGCGGCAGTGGGGATGTCCAACCATGTACACTTCGTGGCCACCGATACCACCGGGGATCGAAGCTGTTTTATGCGCGATGCGATGAGCGGGATCGCCCGGGCGAGAAACAACTACATCGGGCGCAGAGGCTATGTGTGGGGGGC
>SKMT01000386.1 GCA_007120915.1 Myxococcales bacterium
GACTGCTCATAGGCCCTACTCCTCTGATTTTCTACTGATCACCGCCTGGAGTCGCTCCCAGTCCGTGCGGGTAAATTCTCGACCTGCTGCCAGCACCACCAGTGACACCACGCCCATCACCGTCATCTTGCCGACGACCATCGCCAGGTAGACGATGTTACCGTATTCATCGACCATTTCCACCGGCAGCTCAATCAACAGATCCATTCCGAACAACACCACCGCCACAAGGCCCATGCGCATCAGGGTCATCCCCGGGGGCGGAGCGTTGAATTTGCGCCACAGCCACACAACCGAGAGCACAAACCCAGTGCCCATCGCGATCATCGTCGCCAGCGCGGCCGCCTCCATGTAGGTGGGAGCTTCCATCAGCCAGGGCTCGGCAAAGTCGGCGTGCGCCGCCGCCGTCTCGGCGGCCCCACCGACCACAGCGGTGGCATCTCCCTGAATCTCGTCGGGTGAGGCCACCCCGTCGAAGCGCTGCATCGTCTCATCGTGCACCCGGTTGACGAACAGGAAATTGAGCACCCCGCTGATCGCGAGGCTGATCGCCATGATCCCGAAGGCGACCTTCGGGTGACCGGAGCCGATGATCATCGTGGAGGTCACATACAGAAGCGCAAAGAAGATGATCGCCACGCTCAGCATCGCCAGCGCCCCCGCGGCGTGCCCGTACACCGGTGCATACAGCCCGCCGACGATCCCGTCGGCGTTAAAGGCCAGAAGCATCGCCGCCACCCCGATCATGATGATGCAGTAGCGAAGCGTTGACCGAATGTACTCCCGGGTGCGCTCGCGGTCCTCCTGGAACGTCGCCTCGCTGATCAGCGGAAAGATCACGAAGGTCACCGCGATCACTCCCTGATAGGGAATTCGGGCGATGTTCAGCGACGCTCCGTACACCCCGGCGAAGGTGTTGCTCATCAACTCGAACAGACTCGGAGTCATCCCCGCAAGGTGCTCCGGGATATTGCTGGCTACACCGGGCAGTATCAGCAGGTCGACCCGCATCAGCCCGTTGAGCGCAAAGGTGTACAGCATGATCAACACCAGATAGCTCAACAGCCGGCTGAACGCCGTTTTCGCCTCCTGCTTGTCCTCCGGCTCTGTCTGATCGGTGCGCCGACGCATCCGAATCGTCACCCACACCGCGGCGACGAAAAAGATGATTCCCGCCGCGGCCACGAAACCCACCACCGCTCCCCACACCCCGAAGCCCAACAGTACCAGTCCGATGATCCCGATCAGCTTGACCGTCGAGAAGGTGAAATCGAGCGACGCCTGACGGGCAAACTGCTTCAGCCCGTTAAAATACCCCACGAAAATCGCGTAGAAGCCGTAGAACAGAATAATCAGCGCCGAGATCTGCATCAGCGGCGCCAGCGTCTCGGCGGCGTCGTACCAGTGATGAGCGATCAGCGGGCTTCCCAGCGCATACAACCCGGCGATGGGCACCGCCAGCATGCACTGCATCTTCACCGCCATGTTCACCACCACCCGTGCCCTCTCGGGCTGCTCACTGATCAGCTTGCTGACCGCGTGCAGCGTGCCGGTGATCATCACCATGTTGATCCAGCCCACCCATTCGGTGACGATCTTGAAGATCCCGAACTGCTCCGGGGAGATCAGAATCGGCAGCCCGAGCTGAATGACGGCGCTGGTGATCAGAAACCACACCTTCGCCGCGGTGATGATCAGAAATCCTCGCCCGGCGGTCTTCGCCGTGTCATTGTCCGCCTGCGGGGAGGATTCGCCCTGTGATTTGTCGGATGAGTTCTGTTCGGATTGCTGCTCGGTCATCGCCTCTCTCAAGAGCGCAGGGGTTGAAAGCGCCTTCGTTGTGGCATAAATGCCGGGGGTGTCAACATTCTCTGCTCTGGCAATTGTGGTTCCAGCTTCGGGCGTTCCAGATGATAAGGTGGTTTACCATTGCAACGTGCATCGCACTGTCCGTGTTGTTGGCGGCAGCGCCGGCGGCGGCCGACCAGGTCGACGCCGATGAACCGGCGGACTCCGTCGAACAGCTCGACGACGACGCATCAGATGGCTCCACCGCCTTTGATACTCAACACCGCATCCAGATCTACGAGGCCAACCGGCTCAATGCCTGGCACGCCGTCGGCTACACCGCTCTGTTTCCGGGGCTCGGCAACTTCTACGCCGAGCAGTATGCGCTGGGCACCGTCGCGCTCAGTGCGATGGTCTTTGCCGGGATGTTCGCCGGGTTTGGTCTGATGCACGGGCACCTCGATCTGTTGCAGATCGCCGCGGCCATCGCCGGGTCCGCCTATGTGGGCGGTGGCATCACCAGCTTTTACGGCGTACGCGCCCACAACCGCCAGTTGCGCCGAAGCCTCCACATCGACGACCACGAATACGACGCGCACCTCCCCGAGCCCGGCCCCGCCTCTGTAAGTCTGTCCTTTCGGTTCTAACCTGTGGCCGAAACGACAGAAGGCCGGACCCGAGGGCCCGACCTTCTGAGTGTACCGCTGTCAGCTAAGCGCCATCAGTCGTCGTTCGACGACTCCACGCTGCTCCAGGCGTTACCGGTGGACAGCGACGAATCGAACCGCATCGTCGAATCACCATCCGGGTCGTAGATGCCGGGGAACGCGCGCAGCGGGCCCATGAACGTCAGGCAATCGCCCTCTTCGTAGTCCGAGGCCTGGAAGGCACGAAACTCAGCGGAGTACTCTCCATACTCCCCATAGGCGACGCCGTAGCAGGACTGCTGGTTGCCGCAGGAGTCTGCATCGCTGACGAGTTCAGCACCGACGCGTACGATCTGGTTCATATCCTCCTGAAGATCGAACTCGCCGTCTTCCTCGATGTACGACACTTCAGCACCCGTGGCTTCGACTTCCCACTCCGAGATCTCGGTGATCTGGGCGTTGGAGTTCCAAAGCCCGGCCTCTTCGACCTCAAAGCTGACTTCATCGCCAATCTCGGGTTCCTCCGAAACTCCGTCGCCCAGGTAGAGGTGGACGCTGGCCTCAGAGTCACCAACCCAGAACTCACTGTCTGCGTTGTGCGCAACGGCCGTGACCACCGCCGAATCGATCTCAAAGGGATCATCCGGAGTAAACGTCGGATTATCTCCGATTTCGCTGGCATCCAGGTCATCGACTTCATCTTCAATGAACTGCACGACATCGCCGAGACCGGCATCATCACCGAAGGGATCAGTGCTGACATCGACATCGTCGTAGACACCATAGAAGTCATCATCGATGTCGCAGGCCAGTTCGGTAAGCTCACACTCATCATCGATGCAGTCGTAGCCGGCAGGGCAATCTTCAGGGTCCGTACAACTCAGGTCATCGACGCACTCACCGTCGTCGCACATCTCGTCCTCTTCACAGTCGTCTTCGGCCGTCTCAAGGGTGCATTCCGGCGCGTCGTCGTCCACGCACACGTTGTCTTCGCAGATCTGATCCTCGTCACAGTCCTCTTCGACGGTGTCAGGGGTGCATTCGGGATCCTCGTCATCGACGCACTGGCCGTCTTCGCAGATCTGATCTTCGTCACAGTCCTCTTCGACGGTTTCAGGTGTGCATTCGGGCTCTTCGTCGTCGACGCACTGGCCGTCTTCGCAGATCTGATCCTCGTCACAGTCTTCTTCGACGGTCTCCGGGGTGCACTCCGGTTGTTCGTCGTCGACGCACTGGCCGTCTTCGCAGATCTGATCCTCGTCACAGTCTTCTTCGACGGTCTCCGGGGTACACTCCGGTTGTTCGTCGTCGACGCACTGGCCGTCTTCGCAGATCTGATCCTCGTCACAGTCTTCTTCGACGGTCTCCGGGGTGCATTCCGGGTCTTCCTCTTCGACCCACACGCCGTCTTCACAGATTAAACCGTTCTGAGTTTCACCCTCTTCGTCACACTGGTCACCAACCTCCGGATCATCGTCGTCAACGGGAGGCGGGTCACCTCCACAACCAAACGCCGAAAACACCAGAGCGGACGCTGCCAGCGCGATCAGCACCGGCTTCAGCCCTGCGATTACATCTACCACTCCTCTCCTACTCACGTCGTCCCTCGTTGTTTCTGGTTACTGACTGAAAACGGACCACTAACGCACACTTCGCCCAAATTTGGAACGATCGTGCGTGCACACATTGCCACAAATCGAGTCGGATATCGAATCCACCAATTCACTCGTCGTACAACTTCACGGACAGCTTCGGATCGTCGGCGTCAAAAAGCCGCTGGGCAGCCTGCACCGGCGAGCTGTCGCGCAAGGTTTGCTTAAACTCCTCGCGGCGTCGCCGGAGATCTTCCAGGCGCTTCTGGTCCAGCGTCTGGCCGTCGGTGGGATCGGCCTGGTCTTCCAGATCGATCCGTACCTCCCAGTGGTCACCGAACAACAGTTGGACCGTATCGGTGAGGATGCGCCGGCGCTTCTCGTCGCGGGCAAAGTCGATGTACTCGGGCTCGAACCGAAGGCTGACCACCCCGTCATCGAACCGCTTGAGGTAGGCATGGTCACAGGTGGCGGCGACGGGCGCGCTGATCTGGCGAAGAAACGCCACCAGCGTCTCCCAGCGTTGC
>SKMT01000191.1 GCA_007120915.1 Myxococcales bacterium
AAGTATCTGCAAAGTTTACCCTTCACGTGGCCACAACAGGAAATTCTCGATCATGACGCTGCGTAAATGACGGTCAGAATGACGAAACTCTAGCCTAGAGCCCAGCGCTTTAATCCAACGTCACACGCAGCAGTTGCTGTCCCACCAGCACCAGATCTCCGTGACTGATCTCGCGTTGCTTGCGGATGCGAATGTAGCTGCCGTTGCTACTTCCAAGATCCCTCAGATAGACCTCGCCGTCCTCCCGGTAGATCTTGGCGTGCTTCCCGGAGACGAATCCGTCTTCGCGAAACAACACTGAGCCCACCTCTCGGCCAATCGTGGCGCCATCTCCCATGATGGGAAACGCCTTCGTCTCTACCTTCGGGCCGCCCACCAGTGACAGCCGAGCCCAGACACCGGGGTCGGGACTTCCGTGGGCATGCAGATCGGGGCGATCCGGCGTCGGCTCTACCGGATTGACCTTCGCGAACTCCTGGTACTCCAGCAATTCCTGACCGATGCGAACCAGATCGCCGTGCTGCAGCTTCACGTCGTCACGAAGCCGCCAGAACACCCCGTTGAGGCTCTCCAGATCGCGAATCGTCAGCCGGCCGTCATCGTAGCGAATCTCAGCGTGGCGCGGCGACAGAAAGGAGTCGTCCGCCAGAACGTCAAACTCGCTATCCCGACCGATGATCACCCCCGCCGACGTCAGCGGGATGTTCGCACCCTCCGTGCCGTCGGGACGAATCACCGTCAACTCGCCGAGCCTCTCGGCGCCGGCCTGCTGGGCCCCGGCGGTGATCGACGGTTCGGTGTCCGGGTCATCCTCGGTTTCGGATTCGGACTTCGATGCACTCGGGGCATCTACCAGCGAACCGCCGCACTGGCCGCAGAACTTAAACCCTCCCGGCACCTCGCTGTTGCAGCTCGGACATTCGACCATCTGCGGGCCCTCTTGTTCGGGCTCCGACTCTTCGGCGCTCAACTCCGAACCGCAGCCGAGGCAGAATTTGAACTCGTCTTCGTTTTCTCGACCGCAACTGTCGCAGACTATGACCATTGTCGAAATCCCGTCGCTATCGCTTCCACCAGCCCGGAGATCCGGCTCTCCAGGATCGTTTCGTTCAGTAACACTGAAACCACGCCATCGCAACCGGCGGCGCGGTGTCATCACCCTGATCGGTGTTCAGATTTTTATTGCACCGCGGTATATTTTTCCACGGCAGGAACTTCGAACTCAGGGATGAAACCGTGCCACTTACCACCCCGTGCTCCATTCGCATCACCATCCTCACGTTGCTCGCCGCGCTGCTTGTCTGCTGCGCGTCCGGCCCTCAGACCGGTGTGCGCGCAGAGTTTGAACGCCAGCAGGTCGACAAAGTAGCCATCGTTCCCTTCTATTCCAGCAGTTCTTTCGGAATTGATGCTGAGAGATTCGACACCATCAACGCCCACTATGAGCGGGCAGCCGAACACGCGCTTGCCGAACAGGGCTTTCAGGTCGTCGACTCCCGCACACTTCGCCACACAATGACGGAGTATGGATTCTGGGATGACTTCACCGACGGCGTCCGGCTGCGCCAGTCGATCACCGAGTACTTCGAGCCTCCCGGCCCTGGCGACTCCCGAAGCATCGAGATGCGCACCATTCGTGAACTGGCCGCACAGGCGGCATTTCCGGCCCCGGCGCTGTTGTTCGGCGAAATTGTCTACCACTCCCACGGCACCTGTCGCACCGAAGCCGATGACTTCGCCTCCCACGCCCGTGTCGAGTTCACCTCTTCGGCTCCCGATGAACTTCCACGCCCCTGCGTCAGCAGTCATTTCCAGGCCAAACTTGTGGACATCAGCTCCGGGGAGACGATGTGGTTTAACCGGGTGTTTCTCGAAACGCACACCGACGAGTCCGATAACACCGTCGTTGAAGACACCATCGCTGCCGCCGTCGAAACCGCTATCCGCGACGACGACGGACCCGCCGCGCTGGCCCCTTCTGCACACGACAAACCCCGCGCCGGTTCCCACTGACAACCTACTGCAGCCGGATCCGGCCCAGCGGCTGAATCGTAAGCGCCGGATCCAACTCCTGGTATGCCAGCACGGTCACCCGGGGATACTCGATGCCGACGAGACGCTTCAGATAGCGGCGCACCTCTTGATCGGTCAACAAGATTGGCTCTCGGCCGTTTTCCAGGTCCCCTTCGATACTGTCGCGAACCGTCTTCAGAATCTCCCGGGTTGTGTCGGGAGCCAGCGTCAGGAAACTTCCCGTCTCCGTGACCTCCACCGCATCGGCGATGGTCTCCTCGATCTCGCGGCCTATCAGATATACCAGCACACTGCCGTCACCGCTTGAGTACTGGTGGGTGATGTACTTGCACAACCCCGCGCGCACCTGCTCGGTCAGCTTGACCGGGTTGTTCTCCGTTTGCGCCCGGTCGGCCAATATCTCCAGGATCGCCGGGAGATTTCTCAGCGAGATATTCTCCTCGGCGAGCCGCCGCAACACCTCCGTTAACTGTTGCAGTCCCAGCAGTTTCGGCACCACCTCCTGGACCGCCGCCGGATAGGGCCCCTCCAACTGATCGAGCATCCCTCGCACCGACTGCAGGGTGACGAACTCGTGGGCATGCTCTTTGAGCGCCGCCGTCATCCGCAACATGATGTATTCGGCTTCGTCCCAGGTGGCGTAGCCGGCCTCTTCGATCAGTTGTCGGTCTTCGCTGCTGACCCAGGCCGCCGGCGCACCGGTGACGGGATGGGTCGCTGAGCGGGCCTGTACTCCAAACACCTCCAACCCCTCCGGGGCGTCGTTGACCAGCACGTTGCCGATGGGCACCGACGCCTGATCCACCGGCACTTCGTCCAGACCGATCGACAGCTCGTCGTTTTGACAGGCGCTGCTGTCGGTGCGCACCCGTACCCCCGGCACTTTCACTCCCAGCTCGAAGAACACCCCTTCTCGCATCGACGGGATGGTCTCTCGGAGCCATTCGGCGCGCTCCCCCTCGATCGCCGCCGTCAGCCCCACCCCCAGATCCAGCGTCAGCGGCGTGACCGCCGGGATCATCGCTCGTGCCTGGCGCTTACCTTCTTTCGCCTCCCGCTCGATCTCTTCGACCTGCTCTTCTTGTTTTGCCTCCAGGCTCGCTCTTCCCTCTCTTTTCGCCTGATGGAGCACGCCGAACGCCGTCAGCCCCACCGTCAACGACAGCAGGATAAACGGCAGAAACGGCAGCCCCGGCACCACCGCCAGCACCGCCAACAGCCCCGATGTGATCGCCAGCGCCTTCGGCTGCTCCAGTATCTGCGAGAAGATGTCGCCTCCCAGGTGGGCGTTTTCGTCCTCCGAGGCCACCCGGGTGACGATGATCCCGGCGGTGGTCGCTATCAGAAGCGCCGGAATCTGGCTGACCAGCCCGTCGCCGATGGTCAACAAGGTATAAATTTGAGCGGCGTCCCCGGCGGTCATCCCGATCTGGACGACGCCGATGATGATTCCGGCGACAATGTTGATGCAGGTGATGATGATCCCGGCGATGGCGTCGCCCTTCACAAACTTCATCGCCCCGTCCATCGCCCCGTACAACTGGCTCTCCCTTTGAACCATCGCCCGCTGGCGGCGTGCCTCATCCAGGTCAAACGCCCCGGCGCGCAGATCGGCGTCGATCGACATCTGCTTGCCCGGAAGCGCATCCAGCGTAAACCTCGCGGCCACCTCCGACACCCGCTCCGCCCCCTTCGCAACCACCAGAAACTGCACCAGCGTCAGAATCAAAAAGATCACACCACCGACCACGTAGTTGCCCTGCACCACGAACTGGCCGAACGAATCGATGACCTCTCCCGCGTCGGCCTGCGACAGGATCAGACGCGTCGAGGAGATGTTCAGCGCCAGCCCGAACAACGTCGTGATCAGCAGAATCGAGGGAAACGACGCAATCTTCAGCGCCCGCGGAATGTAGAGGCTGACCATCAGCAGTGTCACCGCCAGAGCGATGTTCAGCGTCAGCAAAATATCGAGCAGTATCGTCGGCAGCGGCACCAGCATCATTCCGATAATTCCCACCACCAACACCGCCAGGAGGATGTCACTGTAGCGATTCAATATTTTGCTGACGTCCCGTCCTACCATCGTCGATCCCTTCCGTGGGTCTTAAAGCTGTGAGCTGATACACACACCTGCCCCCCTCATATCTATTATCGACGTTTTGACCCCCGATTTTTCGTATCACCCCCAAAAAATTTTCTGTCTGCTTGCCCCCCACTGCTGCCTGCACCTGCCAACCCACTGAAATCAGGAAGAAATCAGCAGACACAAAAAACCGGCTTCAGCGGCAGCGCTGAAGCCGGTTTTGTTCTCGCTGCGATCCCGGTTCCCGACGATCGCCGGGGAAAAACCATCAGCCGTCGAGGTTATTACGCCGTCAGCAGCAGCCCATGCAATTCCCCTCGCGACAGACCTGACCCGAACCACAGTCGCTGTCTTCGAGACACATCTCCTCGCTGGACGGGTCGACCTCGATACAGGACGCAACGCTTCTGGCAGCTCTTCCCCCGAAACATTTCCCACAAAAAAAGCCGGCTTCCCCTACAAGAGGAAGCCGGCTTGAAAGCAGCGGCAGATCTGACGACCTACCGGTGTCTTCAACTGAGCTTACAGCTCATCTGCACCCATGAAATTGACGTCGCAGTAACCGTCGTCGTCGTTGCAGTGGGTGCCCTCACCTTGAGCGAAGTCACAGTCGTCATCGGAGCTGCACTCGGTGTCGTAGCAGACGCCTGCTCGGCATTTGCCGTCGCAGTCGTCGTCGTCCTCGCAGAGATCGACCTCCAGCAGCGTGCCACCTTCGCACATACCCTGGCCGACAATTCCACCGGTATCAGGGTCTTCGAAGCCCATCAGCGGGATGCAACCAGTGCCGCTGGGGCAGTCATCTGCGGAACTGCAGCCCTGCTGACACATCGTCTGGTCACCAAACTGATCGTCCAGCTCTCCGAGTTGCAGACAGAGCCCTCGCTCCTCGGCACAGCTCGGATCCGGAGTCATCGCCGTCCACGGATTGCCTCCGTAGTTATAGCAATCGGCGGTACAACGGTCCGGCCCGTCCGCAGCTTCCAGACACATGCCGCGACCGTAGTCGTCGCATTGGTCGTCCGTATCGCACTCCTGATCGGCCTTCGCTGCCGTGCAGCCGCAGGCGTCACGATAGTCTTCCGTGTCCGCATCGTCGGGATCGAAATAGATGGCCAACTCACTGCAACGACGCAGCTCCTGGTTGAAGCCATCACATTCTTCGTCGGCGTACGATTCCGCTTCCTGTTCAAGCTGCTCGCACATGGTTTCAGAGGCCGCCGCCTGATCGTCACATCCGGCAATCAGCTCGATCTCGCCCTCCGGGCCAGTAACACTGAGGCCATTTCGGCACAGATCATATTCCGCTTCGTCCAACGGCTGTCCACCGATGGTCGTATCGGAGTCGCATTCCTCTTCCATGCACCGCACATTCTTGTTGAAGCAGTAATCTTCGCACACCTGCTGGGCGTCACATTCGACGTCCGGCTCCTGGCATTGGTTGCCGACACATTCGTCGTCGCCTTCGCAGTGATCGTTATCGATGCACTCGACGCACTCACCGTCGTCGCAGTACTCACCGTTGCAATCCTCGTCCTCTTCGCAGTCCGGCTCCTCGCCGTTGTCATCATCGTCGGCGATGCAATAGTTGCTCTGACAGGACTCGCCCTCAGCGCATTCGTCATCACCGTCACAGGGAGCGGCGCAGATTTCGTCACCATCAAACTGGATGAGATCCTGACCTTCCGGGCAGTCCTCTCCACAACCCATGGAAAATGCAAGAATGATGGCTCCCACCGCCGCAATTGCGACGTGGCGAAAGCCGTATGTACACTGTTTCCTATTCATCGTCCTAATCTCCTCGACTACTTCTCTTTTCGTTGAACCGTACAAGCGTATTCCACTCGCGCCGAGTTCGCCCGGCGTTCGACGGCCTGCTTTCTGAGAGCACGCGCCTGGGCGCCGCACACAGAAAACGTCTCCTCTCTTTACCCGGGAATATGCCTCACAGCGGCAGCAAACCTCCGTTTGCCCCCGGCAGCCACGCACAGTCCCAGATGAACAGCGACACCATACGCCTGTGAGAAATCGTGTCAAGAAGGCACAGATCCCCCCGTCGATACTGGACAATTCAGCCCCCGCGATACGACGGATTCACTAAAATGGCATCCGCGGGTCTACATTTCTGTTCAGGTAGTGGCGCTGATCTGCTCCGTTTTCGGCTCCCGTATCCGGCACCAGCATCGCCGCTACCTGGAGGCAACTACGCAAGAAGGCACCTACGCCCCCTTCTTGCTGCTTCTCGGTCTGCTCGTCGCCTCGCTCCCAGTGCGTCGTCGCCATCTGGTCGAGTTCATCGTCCCCTTCGGCGCCGACCTCACCTTCTCCGGGTGCATACAGCACCGACTCCAACGCTCCGATCATCTCCGGGGCCGACGAAAACCGCTGGCCCGGATTCTTACCCAGCGTCTGCAGGATCACCTCTTCGAGATGCCGCGACATCTCCGGGTTCACCCGCCCCGGGCGTTCCGGCTGTCGGCGCACGTGGGCTTCGAGCAACTCCCGGGTATCCATCCCGTCGAAGGGGCGCTGCCCGCAGGCCGCCTCGTATAACATCACTCCGATGCTGTAGAGGTCGCTCTGCGGGCCTACCCGCTGTGGGCTACCTACTTCTTCGGGGGAGATATACGCAGCAGTGCCGATGATCTTTGACTTCTCGTGGGTTGTCAGCGGTTTGTCGACGAACCTGGCGACACCGAAGTCGATGATCTTGGCGATGGAACGCCCATTCTGTTCGCCGATCAGGATGTTGCCCGGCTTCAGATCCCGGTGCACCACCCCTTCTCGGTGCGCCGCTGTTACTCCCCGCAACACATCCACGAACACACAGGCCAGCGTCTGTTCATCGACTCGACCCGAGTTCGCCCGGCGCCACTCATCCAGGGTCATCCCGTCGACGTACTCCATCACAAACGCCAGGGTATCCCCGTCTTCGATGATCTCCTCGAAGCGAACCACGTTGGGATGATCCATCCGCATCATGATCCGCGCTTCCCGGTAGAAAGTCAGCCGGCGCGTCGGATCGGCGACCAGGTGCGGGTGCAACACCTTGATGGCCACCGGCTCAAACCGGTCCCTTCGCCGGGCCCGATACACGTAGCTGGTCGCTCCACAGCCGGCAAAACCGGTGATCACATACGGACCAAAATGGTCTCCGTAACTGAGCGTGGCTGCCGGCCGCTGGTCATCCCCGACTGGTTTTCGACGAATCTGGCTTTCCATTGCACCCTCCGTGGCGCATCCAATCCTGTGAATGCCGTCCCGTCCCTGGAACGACAGCCACGATTGTTTCGGCCACGCGGGCGCTGTCAAATTTTCATTCTACCCAGCCTCCACCACCAAACCCCCACCGCCCAGCACCCAGCACCCAGCACCCAGCACCCAGAGCCTAGCACCCAGCACCCAGCACCCAGCACCCAGAGCCTAGCGCCCAGCACCCAGCACCCAGCACCCAGAGCCTAGCACCCAGACTCACCCGCCTTCTTCATGGAATGGCTTAAGCGAATCGCTTCGCTTCGGCGAGCGCAGCTTCTCCAGCGCCTTCGCCTCGATCTGGCGGATCCGCTCCCGGGTCAGGTTGAAGTCTTTGCCCACCTCTTCGAGAGTGTGATCGCTCTTCTCGCCGATGCCGAAGCGCATCCGCAGAATCTTCTCTTCGCGAGGAGTGAGCGTCGACAGCATCCTGAGCGTCTCCTCCTTGAGATGCTGCTCTTCGGTTTCGTCCATGGGACTGGGCGATTTTTCGTCTTCGATAAAATCACCAAGCTGGCTGTCGTCCTCGTCCCCCACCGGTTTCTCAAGGCTGATCGGATGGCGCGAGATGCGCCGGGCGCGGCGCACCGCTTCGACGTCCATCTCCAGCTCGTCGGCGATCTCTTCGGGCTCCGGCTCTCGTCCCAGCTTCTGCTCGAGCTTCCGGGAGGTGCGGGCGATGCGATTGATCTTCTCGATCAGATGCACGGGAATGCGAATGGTGCGCGCCTGGTCGGCGATCGCGCGGGTGATCGCCTGGCGGATCCACCAGGTGGCATAGGTGGAGAACTTGTGGCCCCGCTGATACTCGAACTTCTCGACGGCGCGCATCAGCCCGATGTTGCCCTCCTGGATCAGATCCAGAAAGTGCAATCCCCGATTGACGTACTTCTTGGCGATCGAGACCACCAGCCGCAGGTTCGCACGGATCATCTCCGCTTTTCCTCGCGCCCGTCGCCTCTCGCCGACATCGATCTGCTCCACCGTGTCGCGAAGCGTGTCGATGTCCATGCCAAATTCTTCTTCCACGTTCGCGATGATCGAGACCGACTGGCGCATAATCTGATCGAATTCGCGGGCCATTCCCTTCGACAGCCGCGCCTCTTCGCTCAGATCTGGGGTCTCTCCGCGACGATACTGTTCGCGCCACTTCTCAAGCGTCTGCTGCTTGATGCCCACCCGCATCGCGTAGCGGCGCATCCGTCTGAGACACTTGTCGACGTTGTCCTGCGCCTCGAACAGCGTATCAACCATCTCGTCGATAAACCGCTGCGAGAGCTGACAACCCTCCACAGC
The DNA here is from genome assembly GCA_007120915.1 of Myxococcales bacterium. Taxonomy (GTDB): domain Bacteria; phylum Myxococcota_A; class Bradymonadia; order Bradymonadales; family Bradymonadaceae; genus SLJM01. Next base: position 8,669 of record SKMT01000191.1, read on the forward strand.
GTCGATCATCTTGTCGAAGGCATTCTCCTTTTTCTCCTCCAGTGCCTCGATGCGCTCGTCGTCTTCGCCGTCGTCGACCGCCTCCTGATAGGCCCGCTTTTTTTTCAAAAACCGGTCGTATGCCTTGTCGAGCCGCTCAAACCGCTCGAACACCGACGGAGCCACCGGCAGATCACTGTCGTCGCCGCTGGGCTCGTATTCCTCGAACACCTCTCGGGCGCGGGCGGTACCGGCCATCAGTCGATCCGGCAGCTCCAGCATCATCTCGATGCCCACCTCCGTGTTCACCAGCACATCGAAGATGATCTGTCGTCCCGCCTCGATCTCCTTGGCGACCGCCACCTCCCCTTCTCGATCCAGAAGGCTGACCTGACCGATGCCTTGAAGATACATCTTCACCGGGTCCAGATCCCGAAAGCTGTTGATGCGCCCCGTCAGCTTCTGACGTTCTCGGCGCCGGTGACGGCGACCGATAAAGTCGTCCTTGTGCTTCTCGTCCGACGCATCGGATGAATCGACTTCCTCGGAAGCCTGTTTCAGTTTCGTCATGTTACTACCCTTCAGTCGTCAGACTCGTGATGATGTAGGCGCAACTTGCTCGCACCCACCCATGCTGCTATTGCAATTTATGTTCCACATCCACACAACCATTCATCATCACTGCACAACCCCGGCCGATGGGACCGATGTTGTGACGCCTCAGTGTCCCGCCGCGACTGTTGCGGCCACGCCCCAGACCGGGCGATGACCCGCTGCCAGCCTTGCCGAGCGCCATCTGGCGGCAAACATCCAAGCGCCACCGGTGTTCCTGGCCGTCCACTGCGCGCCGCTGTTGCAACCACGAGATCAGTCTCGAAACCATCCATTCGATCCGGTACACATCTGCTCCAGTCTCTGGAGTACAATGGGGACAAATGTCCGCACTATGAAATTTTTTCATAACGCCGGGCTCTCCGTAGCGTTCGCTACTTCGGTAGCGTTAACGGACAAATGAAGCCACTTCTTCCCGAAGCGGCTGCTCCCTCCTGAATGGTACGTATGCGATCCCCGGGTGGGGGTTTCACGATCGACGACGGGCTCGCAACGCCCGCTACATCAGCGCACCGATGGACCGCCGCCGTCGGTAAGTGCAGCAATGGCCTCGACTTCTCGACGCAACGATCCGAGCAGACGACGCCGCTTGTCGCGGCGGTCGTTCAGCTTCCGGCGCAGCCCGTTTTGACGGTCACTCGCCTGCTGTCGCGCCTCGCTGAGCTTCGATCGAAGCTCTTCGACTTCGGCGCGCAACTCATCGGTTCTCAACTCCTGCTCTGAGGGGCCCGACTCTTCGTGGCGTTCAAGCTGTTCGAGCTGCTGTTGCAATTCACCGTTGGTACGACGCAGCTTTGTGGCCTCCCGGTGAAGCGACTTCAGCTCCCGCTTTGTCTGGCTTAACTGCTGGTTGACCTCTTCGAGTTGCTGCTGCAACTGGTCGACCTGTTCTTCGGCTCGCTCAAGCTGTTCGTCCTTTTCGTTTGCCCTTGTTTCCGCAGCGGTCAACTGGCGGCGTGTCTGTTCCAACTGCTCGCGCAACTGCTCATCGCCGGCCACTGCCGTACCCTGCGCCGACGGCTGGCGCCCCTGCTCCAGGTCGAAATAGCTGCTCTTGCCCTCGCGCTTTCGCGCGATCTGACGGCGGGCCCCGGCGATGGAAAACATCTCTTCGTACAACAGCGTCTGAATCTGGACCAACAACTCGATGTCAGGTCGCTGATACACCCGCTGGCCGCTCTTGGTCTTCTCCGGGTCCAGCACGTCGAATTCGCTCTCCCAGTACCGAAGCACGTACGGCTCAACCTCCAGCAGCTTGGCCACCTCCCCAATTTTGAAATAGGTCTTCTCCGGCAGTTCAATCATCCCTGCCTGCTGCGTCTGTTCGCCGCCTTGATCCGTCATAGCTTCCTTGCTCCACTTCTGTGGTCAACGGCCATCATCCCCGTCGTCGACACATCAGTTGTCGATCAACGCTCTCCGTTGAGCTCGTCCTTGAGTACCTGGCTGACCTTGAACCTCAGAACTTTGCGTTCCGGTATCAGAATTTCATCGCCTGTTCGCGGATTGCGCCCCATCCGCTCGCCCTTGTGACGCACCTCGAACTTGCCGAAACCGCTGACCTTGATCTCTTCGCCGCCTTCGAGCGTCTCCTTCATCAACTCCAGCACTGCGTTGACACAATTGGAGGCGTCTTTCTTGGTCAACTCCGTGCGCGAATACACCGTATCTACAATGTTGGCCTTCGTCAGCGTCACGTACTACTCCTCGCGTAAGAACCACCAGCCACCAGTTCAGCACCATCTACTCAGCACCACGGATCCACTACGGCTACCACTGCATACCACCGCGCCAAAGTCGGGCTCATCAAGCCCACTTTCCATTCGCTCTCCGAAGTACCGGCGCAGCCAGTCTAACCGATGGTCGCCCGTGGGAAAACCCGTTTCAAAACTTACCGTAGTTTCGCCCCCACAGACTCCCGAAGCCGGGCCAGAAGCCGGCGATCTGCCTGCTCGATATCGGCTTCCTCCAGCGTCTTCTCCTCGCTGCGATAGGTCACCTGAATCGCCAGACTTCGCTGCCCTTCGGGCACCTGTTCGCCTTCATAGACGTCAAACAGCTCCATACTCTCGAAGATCGCGCCGAAGGCATCGTCTTCTTGTGCCAGCGCATCGATGGCGTCACGCAACCTGGCGAACGGTCGATCCTCGTCGTACACAAGCGCGTAATCTCGCACCACCGCCGGAAACCGCGGGGCCGGGGTTGCCACCCCGCGACGCGCCCCGGCGTCGACAAACGCCTCCAGATCCAGCTCGGCGACGAACACGGGCTGTTCGAATCCCGCGTCGGCACCAACCTGGGGGTGAAGCTGCCCCACCACTGCCAGCACCTGATCGTCGACCACCCACTCGGCCTGTACCCCGGGGTGAAGGTAGGGCTCGTGGACGTCGGGACGGCGCCAACGCGCCTCTTCTGTCGCCCAGGGCACCCCCAACGTCTCCACCAACCCTTTCAGATCAAAGAAGTCCCACCGGCGATCTCCGCTCCAGTGCACCCGCCGCCGACCCGTCACCGCCAGCGCAAGAGTCTCCTTTTCGGTCTGCTCGAAGTAACGACGTCCCATCTCGAACAGCGCAACGTCGAAGCGCTGCCTCGAGAAGTTCGTCTCCAGGTTTTTCAGAAGCGACGGGATCAGTGTGGTGCGCATCATCTCCTGGGAGGCCACCAGCGGGTTGGCAACCCTGGGGGCACCACGGCGGGCGTCATCGTCGCCGAGTCGCAGCTCGTCGAGCTGATCTTCACCCATGAAGCTGTAGTTGATCGCCTCCATCAGCCCCTGATCCAGAAGATAGCCGCGCATCCAGTCGATACGCCGGCGTTGCTCGGGGGCGGGGATGGTCTTTTCGGCCTGTGCATCGGCGATGGTGTGTTCACCGCCCATGATCATTGTGGGCAACTCGGCGGGAATCTCCTCGTAACCGACCAGCCGCGCGATCTCCTCGCTCAGGTCCACCGGCCGGCGCAGATCCCGGCGAAACGTCGGGATCCGGCATTGAAGCTGTCCCTCCTCTCCGGAGGTCACCTCGATCTGAATCGACTCCAGAAGTTGCCGACACCGTTGTGCATCAAGCTCGATCCCCAGAAGCCCGCCGAGCCGCTGCACATCAACAACAATCGGCTCCGTCGGCTCCGGCGCGCCCCCTGCGACCTCTGGGCCGTTGTGCACCGTTGGCACCGACGCTGTCGCTTCTTGTTGAATCTGCACCAACAGATCGACGGCCCGACGCATCGCCTCGCCGACACCGCCGGCGTCCACTCCACGCTCGAACCGGTGGCTCGAATCGGTGTGCAGCCCGTGGCGCTTCGACGAACGGCGTACCGTCGTCGGGTCAAACCAGGCGCACTCCAGCAAGATGCTCGTCGTCGCTTCCGACACCTCACTGTCGGCCCCACCCATCACTCCGGCGATGGCCACCGGCTTTTCGGCGTCGGCGATCACCAGATCTTCGGGGGACAGCTCGTAGTCCTGATGGTCGATCCCCACCAGCGACTCCCCCTCTTCGGCGCGGCGAACCACAATCTGTGGGCCTGCAAGCTGCTGAAGATCGAAGGCGTGCAACGGCTGACCCACATCCATCAACACGTAATTGGTCACGTCGACTACCGAGTTGACCGGACGTACTCCCACCGCCTGCAGCCGCTGCTTCAGCCAGTCTGGACTCTCCGTAATCTCGATGTCCTGAAGAATCGCCATCCGGTAGTGCGGACAGCCCTCTTCGTCGTGCACCGACAGCGAGGCGGTCTGCGAAGCATCCGCTCCATCGGCCCTCGAAGAGATCGACTCCGGCGGCTCCACTCGCTGTTCGCGAAGTGGTCTGTCGTACAGAGCCGCTATCTCCCGGGCGACCCCCAGATGGCTCAAACAATCGGCGCGATTCGGCGTCAGATCGATCTCCAACACCACATCCTGCATGCCCAACGCCGCGAACACCGGATCGCCAAGATCCAGATCGGCGTCCAAAATCATCAGCCCCTCGGCATCGTCGGACAGCCCCAGCTCTTCGCTGCTGCACAACATCCCTTCGGAGCCCACGCCCATCACTTCCCGAGCCTCGATGTCGAAGTCGATCCCCGGTGGCGCCGAACCGGGAAGTGCCACGGCCACCCGATCGCCCTGTTCCATATTCGTCGCTCCGCACACGATGGTGCGCTGGCGTCCGTCGCCGACGTCGACCTTGCAGATCACGAGCCGATCGGCGTCGGGATGCTCTTCGATGGCATCGATGTTGCCGACCACAATGTCATCGTGACCGTGGCCCGGCCGATCGATACCATCGACCTCCAGTCCCACCATCGTCAGCCGGTGTGCCAGATCATCGGCGTCCAGATCGTCGACCTTCACCCATTCGTTTAGCCAGTTGATACTGACGTTCATCGTTCGTTCCCTCTGATTCGGTTGCCACCAGGTGGCGAAAAGTCATCAAAACTGAGCGAGAAACTGCTGGTCGTTTTCGAAAAACCGCCGGATATCACCGACCCCCTGCTCCAGCATCGCGATACGCTCCACACCCAGCCCGAAGGCAAATCCGGTGTAGCGCCCGGCGTCGATATCAGCGTGCTCCAGTACGTTCGGGTCCACCATTCCCGCCCCCAGGATCTCCAGCCATCCGGTGTCACTGCACACCCGGCAGCCCTCGCCCTCACAGAAGATGCACTCCACGTCCACCTCGGCGCTCGGCTCGGTAAACGGGAAGTAGCTGGGGCGAAACCGGATGCCTGTGCCCTCGCCAAAGCAACGCTGCGCGAAGGTGGTCAACGTCCCCTTCAAGTGGGACATCGTCACCCCTTCACCCACCAGCAGTCCTTCGATCTGGTGGAACACCGGGCTGTGGGTCAGATCACTGTCGCAGCGATAGACCCGCCCCGGCGAAATGATCCGGATCGGCAGATCGTAGGCCTCCATCGTGCGCACCTGCACCGGTGAGGTGTGGGTGCGAAGCAACCGGTCGTCGGTGAGCACGAAGGTGTCCTGCATATCCCTCGCCGGGTGGTCCGGCGGGAAATTCAGCGCCTCAAAATTGTAGTAATCGGTCTCAATCTCCGGGCCCTCGGCGACCTGAAATCCCATCTGCTCGAAGATGGCGATCAGCCGTCGCTCCACCTGACGCAACGGATGACCCAGCCCGGCCCCGCTGCTGCGGGCGGGAAGGGTCACGTCCACTGTCTCTTCTTTGAGCCGACGTTGAAGCTGTTGGTGCTCCAACTGTTCGAGCCGCGACTCGAAGGCATCTTCGATCGTCGACTTCGCCCGGTTGATCGCCTTTCCGGCCTTCGGTTTGTCCTCATTGGGCAACTCCCGAAGCGCTGCCATCAGCTCCTGGACACTGCCGCTTCTTCCCAGATAGCGGTTCTTGACCTGAATCGCCTCTTCCTTCTGGTCGGCTTCGCCCAACTCGTCGACGGCTTTCGCCGAGAGCTGTTCGAGACGTTGTTCCAGTTGTTCGACTTCCATCGGTTCCTCGTCCGGTTCTTCGAGCACGTCTTCGACGTGAAGGTCTGTACGATAATTTTGGTGCGAATAAAAGCGGTGGTGGCCCCTGCCCCTCAAGAAACGACGACGCCCCGGTCGGTCCATCTCCGGGGTTGCCGGGATGAGCCGAACCGGGGCGGTTCGTCGATGAGATGTCACCACCTCTGTTCAGTTCATCTCTTCCCGGGCGATATCGACCAGCTTTCCAAACCCTTCCGGGTCGAACACCGCCATCTCGGCGAGGATCTTCCGGTCCAGTCCGACATCGGCGCGGTTCAATCCACCCATAAACTGGCTGTAAGACATCCCGTTCTGACGGGCCGCGGCGTTGATCCGGGTGATCCAGAGCCGCCGGAAGTCACGCTTGCGCTGGCGCCGATCGCGATAGGCGTACTGCCAGGCGCGCTCGACGGTGTCTTTGGCCACTCCGTACAGCCGCCGGCGCCCGCCGACGAATCCCTTCGCCTCGCGCAGATACTTCTTGCGTCGTTTTCTCGCCTTGGTGCCTCTTTTTACCCGTGGCATGACTCTTCCTTCTGTCTGTTGTGCTGGTGGTTCCGTTGAACCGACTGGCCCTCGGGCTCAGTTCTGGTTGAGAATCTTCTTGATGCGCTTGGCGTCGGTGCGGTTCAGATAGGCAGGCCGACGATTCTGA
>SKMT01000400.1 GCA_007120915.1 Myxococcales bacterium
CAGGGAGGCGTCGGCTGGCCCGACATCGCGGGGATCGACGAGCTTCTGGAGGCCGACGCTTCACCGGCGGTCGGCGACGCCGCCACCGATGACTGGCGTAACCGCCTTCACCGCGATGTCCCCGGCAATTACGTCTCCACGACGCTGCTGGTGATTCTGCTGCTGGGCGCCGCGGCGATGATCCCGGCCGGCCGATGGCAACAGAAGATCTCGGAGAAGGCCCCCTTCGGTCTGAAAGTCGCCGTCGCCGGGGTCGGGTTTGCCGTGGCGCTGTATCTGTCGTACGGCGAGACCACGCGCCAGGATCTGTTCTGCGGCCCCGTGGGCCAGTGCAACATCGTCCAGCACAGCGATATGGCGATGCTGTTCGGGGTGTTGCCCCTGGCGGTGCTGGGGGCGCTGGCGTACGGGACACTGCTGGCTCTGTATTTCTTCCGGCGTTTTCACTCCTCGAAGTACACGGGGCTGGTCCCCACGGCGATACTGGCGTTGACGGTGTTCGGGTTTGGATTCTCCATCCTTCTGACCTTCTGGCAGCCCTTCATCATCGGGGCGACCTGTTCGTGGTGTCTGATCTCGGCGATGACCATGACCGCCTGCTGTCTGTTCAATCTGGGGGAGGGACGTCGGCAAGTCGCTCAGTTGCGCACCCGGGGGCTGGCGGCGGTGCTGGATGACCACTCCGAGCGCTAACCCCGGCTTCACGTCGATGAGAACGGGGGCTGTCACTCTCCCGAACAAGGGGAATGACCGATAATCGGCATTCGTTTTTTCTCCAGTTGCGACAACGACGACGACGCTCGTCGCTTCTCCGATACCGCTGGAGTACCAAGATGCCCCGTAAAGCCTTTCGCGCCGACCGGAATCACGACGAACCATCATCTCAGGCCCCCTGCAAAGGGGCGCTGAATCACATCGTGCAACTGGCGGCACGGCTGTTTGACGTTCCACTGGCGGTGACAGTGATCGACGACGGCGCTGCAGGGCTGGATATCGCCGCTGTGGGAATGACCACCGATGAGGCAGCACACCTTCTCCAGCAACTGGAATTGCCGGCAGACCAGCACCGCGTCACCGTCGCCGACGACGGCTCGCTGGCACGAGATGAGAAGCCGTTGACCCTGGGCGACGAACCGCTTCGCTTCGCCGCCGTTGCTCCCATCATTCCCGGCACCGACCCCGGACTCGACGGAGTATGGCTGTTTGATCTCCAACACCGTGTTGATTTTGATGACCAACAGCGGCGGGATCTGCAGTCGCTGGCGGCGCTTCTGGAAGACGAGGTGATTCTGCGCCGCACCAACGATCAATTGCGCCGGGCCCACCGCAATCAGGAGTTGATCCTGGAGGTGATGCCCGCCGCCCTGCTGTTCGCCGATCCCCAACGACGGATCACCGGCGCCAATCAGACCTTCACCGACATGTACGGGTACTCCGCCGAGGAAGTGCGAGGCCGGACCACCGAGTTTCTGTACGCCAATCCCGAAGATTTCGCCCGCACCGCCCGTCACTACAACCCGGATGCCACCGAGCAGACCGACCCCTATCGGGTTGAATACCGGCGCAAAGACGGATCGACGTTTCTGGGAGAGACCATCGGCGTGCCCATCTGCGATGACCAGGGGGAGACTGTTGGTTATCTGGGCACGATTCGCGACGTCACCGATAAGGTCCGCGTCGAACAGGAACGACTCCAGGCGCTCCAACAACTTCGAGAGAGCGAAGAGCTGCTGCGTGAAACCAGTCGAATGGCCCGGATTGGCGGCGGAAAATATGACCTTCGCACAGGAGAAGTCACCTGGTCCGAGCAGTTGTACCGCCTTCACGAGCTGCCGGTGGGCGAACCGCTATCGCGGGAGCAGACCCTGGAGTTTTTCCAGCCCTCCGATCGCCAGCGGCTGCAGGCGGCGATCGACGAGACCATCGACACCGGACAACCCCACCAGTTGGAATTGCCGATGACCACCGCCACGGGACGCCGCCAGTGGGTTCGCATCAAAAGCTCTCCGCTGATTGAAGACGGCGAGGTCGTCGGTGTCACCGGCTACCACCAGGATATCACCGAGGAGAAGCAGGCCGCCGAGGCGAAGCGAGAGTTTATCTCCGTTGTCAGCCACGAGCTTCGCACCCCGCTGACATCGATTCAGGGCAGTATCAGTCTGGTCGCCAACGAGGTATTCGGTGCGCTGCCCGAGGAGGCCGAACAGGTGATGGGGATAGCACTGCGCAATACCCGACGACTGGCGGCGTTGATCGACGATATTCTGGACATCGAAAAGATCGAATCCGGCAAGCTGCAGTTACATCTGGTCTCCGCCGACGCCGCCGAAATCGTCGACGAGGTCGCAGCGACCAACCGGCAATTCGCCACCGACGCCGGCGTCCGGCTGATCACCGATGTTCCCGACGAACCGGCGCCGATTCGGGTCGACCCCGACAAACTCCACCAGGTGCTGACGAATCTGGTTTCCAACGCCATCAAGGTCTCCGACCAAAACGACTGCGTGGAGTTGGTGGTCCAACACGACAGCCCCGACATGGTTCGACTATCGGTGCGCGACCGAGGCCCGGGGATCCCCAGGCAATTTCGTGACCGGTTGTTCGAGAAGTTCACCCGCGCCGCCCCCTCTTCGGACAAGCCCGGCACCGGGCTGGGGTTGAGCATCGCCAAGAGTCTAACCGAGCAGATGCACGGCCAGATCGGTTTCGACACCTCCGTCGACGAAGGAACCACCATGTGGGTCGCTTTTCCCGTCGCCGACGACAGGTCCGATCAGTAACCGGACACCGCACCAATACTGTGGGAGTGCGCCATGAGCGATGATCAACTACAGCGGATCCTTGTGGTCGACGACGACCCCGATATCCGCCGGCTCGCCACCCTGGCGCTGCAGCGGGTAGGGGGATTTGATGTTCAAACCTGTTGTGATGGCGCCGAGGCGCTACAGGTGGCCCCGGAGTTTGGACCGGATCTGATCGTTCTGGACGTGATGATGCCCCAGATGGACGGCATCGAACTGTTCGAGGCCTTCTCTGAGCATCCGCAACTGGCCTCGGTGCCGGTGATCTTCATCACCGCCCGGGCCCAGAAACCCGAGATCGATCGTTACCTGGCGCTGGGCGCCATCGGGGTGATCAAAAAACCCTTCGACCCGATGACGCTGGCCGACGAAATCCTCCGGATATGGGCTCGTCGACTATGACGCCACCACTGCCGATCCCCGGATCGCCGGGCGCAACAGCGACGGGGTTTTGGGCATCGGCTCCCGCTCGATCCACTCGAACTCAAATCCGGCGTCTCGGATCGCGGCTTCCGTTCGCCGGTTCATATGACAGTCACCGGTGCACCAGTTCCACAGCGGATCGATCCGGTCCTGCCACGTTCGGGTTTTGTCGTCTTCGGCGGCGACGTGTTCCAGAAACAGAAATCGACCCTCATCGGTAAGCACCCGCCGGATCTCGGCGAGAGCCTGCGCCGAATCGGGTACCGAACAGAGCACCAGGGTGGCCACCACAATGTCCACCGAAGCGTCGTCAACGGGCAGATCGCCGGCGTATGCCTCGACGATCTCCACACCGCCGGCCCCGCCGAATTCGTCGACGTCGATGCGGCGGGCCATCTGGGGGTTCGGCTCCACAGCAACCAGCCTTTCGACCTCCGGCGGGTAGTTGGCGATGTTGGCGCCGGTGCCCACTCCGATCTCCAGTACCGTGCCCGTGGCCTGTTTCAGAAGATCGCGGCGCCAGCGCTGCAACCCGGCTTGTTCGGGCCGTTTCATGATCGCGTCGTACAGCGCCGCGCCCAATTTCTGTCGTATCGACATCGGTGCTCCTGTTGTTATGTCACGACTCTCGACTCGGCCGCAGCGTCTCCTTCATCCGCACCGCCACGATCAACCCCGACACCACCGCGATGGCGGCGATCACCCACAGCGCCCAGTCCATATCCAACGCGTCGGCGATCACACCGGCGACAATCGCGCCCACCGCATATCCGGAGTCGCGCCACAGCCGATAGATCCCCACCGCCGAGGCCCGCCAGCTCGGATGAGCCACGTCACTGACGGCGGCCAGCAATGTTGGATACACCAGCGCCGTACCCACTCCCAGCAACACCGCCCCGACCGCGAAGCCCACAAACTCTCCGGACAACACGGTAACCACAATTCCGGCGGCCTGCATCCACATCCCCACCACGATCATGATCTTGCGGCCCACCCGGTCTGACAGCCCGCCGGTGAACAACTGACCGATGCCCCACAGCGCCGGGTAGATGGCGGTGAGAATTCCGATCTGGGCCAAGTCCATGCCGGCGGCGGCGTAGAACAGCGGGAACAGCCCCCAGGCCATCCCGTCTTTCAGATTCGTCACCAGCCCCGCCTGGCTGACCGAGGAGAGATCGGCGTGGCGCCAGGTAGACATGGCGAACACCTCTTTTTGCCCCACATCCTCGCTCTGCTCGATCTGTTCGGAGTGTTCCTGGGATTCGAGCCGGGCGTGATCGCTGGTGTCACGGGCGATGAACACCGACAGAAACAGCCCAATGACCACGAAGGCCACCCCCAGATAGAACGGCTCCGGGCGCAGCCCGTAGTTCGCGGCGATCCAGCCGGTGGCTAAAGCGGCGCCGCCGACTGCGAAGTAGCCCGCCGCCTCGTTAAATCCCATCGCCAGTCCGCGCTGGCGGGGCCCGGCCAGATCGATCTTCATGATCACCGCCGCCGACCAACTCAGCCCCTGGCTCGCTCCCAGCAAGACGTTGGCGAACAACACCCAGCCCCACCCCGGAGCCCACATCAGCAAAAATGGCACCGGTATCGCCACCAACCAGCCTGCCACCAGCACCGACTTTCGGGTCCAGCGGTCCGACAGCCGTCCCGCGAAGTAGTTGGCGGCGGCCTTGGTCAGACCGAACACCACGATGAACGACAGAATCGCCGTGCGCGCGGCGATCCCGAACTCCTCCTCGCCCATCTCGGGCAGAATACTTCTCTCCAGGCCCACCATAGCGCCCACGAAGGCGTTGATGATCACCAGGAGCAAAAACTGGGCCCAGTTCTCTTTGAGACCCAACTGAATGTGGGACAGTGAGTTCTTTACGGAACTCATGGCCTATCTCCTCGTGGGTGGGTACATGTATTCGCTTCGTCGCGTTGCCCGCCGCAGCTCTTCGATCTGGAGGGTTGAGCCACTCTGATTCACCGCTCGATCTCGCCTCGTTCGTCGACGTGAAATTCAGGAACGCTCATGTCGACTGTGACCGCCTCATAGCCCGCATCGCTCAGCCGCCTGACCGCCTCCGCGGCCATGGTGCAGTAGGGGCCCCGGCAGTAGGCGACGAGCCGCTTGTCCTGTGGCAGATCATCGATCCTCTTCTCCAGTTCGTCGGCGGGCACCGAAATCGCTCCCGGCAGGTGGCCGCTGTTGTATTCTTCCGGTGGGCGGGTATCGATCAGCACCGCCTGGCCGACTTCGATCTCCCCGGCGACGTCGTCCCACTTCGCCGACGGGACACCGCCGAAATACGACTCGACGGTTTCGTCAATCGCCGGCAGCCGCTGTTCGCCGAGCCTGCGCAGTTGGACCACAAACGCCGCCACCGAGGCATCGGCCAGCCGGTAGTACACGCTGTTGCCGTCCCGATCGGTGGATACCAGACGAGCTTTCTTGAGCCGCTGCAGATGCTGAGAGGTGTTGGCGACACTCATCTCCGTCTCTTTGGCCAACTGCTCCACGGTGTGGGCTCCCTGGCTGAGTACATCCAGCAACTCCAGTCGCCGGCGGCTGCTGACGGCCTTTCCCACCATCTCCAGCTCGGCATAGATGGCATCTTTGAAACTTCGTTTGTCATCCATCGGTTTGTCTCCTGCGGTGAAATGCGTTCGAGTCTACCGGTCATGTCATATCATTCAATAGATTAATTGAATAGTTTATTTCCGGCACACATTCAACGAAGCACAGAAAAGGCCCCGAGACCGGGGCGCTCCTCAATTACCCGAACAATTTTTTGATAAACCCCTTGCCCTCGGCGTCGTCGATCACCCGCTGGGCGGCTCTCTTCAACGTCAGAGTGTCCTGGGCGCCGATCATGACATCCTGAATCTCGCCGTCGTGGACCACAACGATGGTCGGCAGCGACCGGACGTTAAACGCCGACGCGATCTGGGAGTGCTTCTCGGTGTCGACCTTGAGAAACTCTACCGGTTCGTCGGCCATCAATTCGGCGGCCTTCTCGAAGTGTGGCGCCATCGCCCGACAGGGCCCGCACCAGGCGGCCCAGAAGTCGATCAGCGCCGCCGCTCCCCCGGGTTGCATCAGTTCTTCGATCTCTTCTCGGCTGGTGATATCGGTGGTGTGCATCTCGTCTCCTTGCGTGGTTCAGCAGCAGGCCCGCCGTCGCCAGAGGCAACCGCGGTCCCTGATTTACGTCTGCTGCAGACTGCAAGGGTCGTACCGCCCCCGAAATCACCGATATTCCGCAGATTTTGTTTCAAGTGAAACAGGCACCCGTTTCACCTTAAAACAGATTAGCTCGTCTGATCCCCACCGCTTCTGAGACGAACCAACCCGCGGGAGGTCACATCGACTCGACCATCTTCAGGTCGATCTCGTCGTAGTAGACCATCTCCCCGCCGTGTTCGCGCACGAAATCAGAAGCGGCCTGCTGGGAGCTGAACGGCAACAGTTCCACCCCCATCGCCCCCCGGATGCCGCTGTCGATGACAAACACCGCTTCCGACAGCTCCACGAAGGTATCCGGATCCGTTGATCCGTCGATGTAGGGCTCGTCGCGCCGGGTTTCGATCTGATAGTCGAAGCTGGCGTAGTCGGTAACCCAGGCGCCATCGACCTCGTCGCCGCGGCGCTGGCGCGCCAGCATGTCGATGAACAACTCCCGCACACTGTCGTAGATCGCCGGGCCGTCCTCGTCGCCCCGAAAGAAGACCTGGCCGTTGGGCCCCCATTCGCCCTCACCTTCGCCCACGAACATCCCGCAGACGCTGCAACTGTGTTCTGCTTCGATGGCGATGGGGTCGACCTGGACTTCTTCTTGTTGCTCATCGTCATTGCCGAAGCATCCCATCGCTCCGCCGAACACAACCAGGGTGACCATGGCGCCCAGCCCCAGCGGCTTGAGCGCCGCCCGCAGTTTTGCCAGCCATCTCTTGCGCCTGCTGACCACCACCGCCGCCGCGGCCACCGCCACGACAGACCACACCATCAACGCCACCATCATCATCGCCGCCGACAGTTGCAACTCGGCGAATGCCCCTGCAAACCCTCCGCCGGCGCCGGTTCCAAGTTGTTCGAGCACCAACACCCGGAAGATGCTCGCCGGATTCGCCAGCACAAACGCCGCCAGCGCCGTCTCGCTTAACTCAAAGGTCGCCACCGCTCCCAGGGCCATCAGATCGTGGATCAACACGAACCACACCCACGCCAGAAGCGCCAGCCCCAGCGCATGAGTCTTCTCCGAGACCAGCGCCGAGATCAGAAAACCGAGTGCGAGAAATGCCACGCCCACCGCCGCGGCGGAGCCGACGAACGCGGAGTATGCTCCCCAGTGCTGAACGCCGTACTCCTGCAACACCACCACGCCGACCGCCCCGAAGCCGATGATCGTCGACGCCACCAGCACCACCGCCCGCCCCAGAAACGCCCCCAGCACCACCCGGGCGCGCGACACGGGCAACGAGAACACCAGCTCCAGCCACCCGCGCCGATCCCGGCCCACCACCGCGTCATATCCGAAAGCCAGCGCCGCCAGCGGCACCAGATACACCGACAGATTCGTCAGGCTGGCGATGACCTGCCCGGCACCGGCGGGGCCGATCTCCGAGCCGCTAAACGTCACCAGCATCAGCCCGAACACCGCAAACAACCCCACCAGCGCGAAGGCCCACCGGTTGCGAAGCGCCAACCGATACTCCGAACGCGCCACCGTCGCCACCTGACGCACCGCGGCGAACCGGCTCCCCTCCCCGGCAGCATCCCGCGCCGGCGCGGCGACCGAACTGTCCGTAGCCATGTCGGCAATGCTCTGACTCATGCTGCTTCTCCCGTCTCAGTTACATAATCGGCGGCACCGATGGCGCGCAGAAACACCGCTTCCAGCCCTCCCGGTTCATCAGCGGTCAGCCTGTTGACCGGCCCCTGAGCGACGGTGCGCCCGTCGTCCAGGATCGCCACCCGGTCACAAAGCCTCTCCACCTCCGAGAGCACATGAGAGGCGACGATCACCGTCGCCCCCGTCAGCGAACGGGCCCGGCGCACGATGCGGTGAAACTCCACCACCCCTTTCGGGTCCAGCCCGGCGGTGGGCTCGTCGAGAATCAGCACCTCCGGGCGGGCAACAATCGCCGCGGCAAGCCCCAGCCTGCGCCGCATCCCGTTTGAGTAGCCCTGCACCGCCCGGCGGGCGTCTTTCGCGGTCAACCCCACCGTCTCGACGGCCTCATCGATGCGCTCCCCCGTGCTGATCCCGCGCATCCGGCAGTGAAACTCCAGCACTTCTCGTCCCGTCAGCCGGCGGGGAAATCCGATGCGTTCGGGCAGAAACCCCACCTGACGCCGGATCTGATCGCCGGCCTCCACAACATCGCGCCCACCGATAGAGAGGCTGCCGGCGTCCGGGGTCTCCAGGCCCACGAAGAGCCGAAACAACGTCGTCTTGCCCGCTCCGTTGGTGCCCAACACCCCGAAGGTGGTGTCGGCGGGAATCTGAAGCGACAGACCATCGAGGGCAACCACGTCGCCGTAGCGTTTTCGCAAGTTTTCAGCGCGCAACTGCATAGTTTCTCCAGTCCTGATGGATCGGTTCGACCAGGGGCCGTTCGTCGACGACGCCCCGGGATTCGAGAATGGGAAACGAGCTTTCAGCAAGCCGCACCGCGTCGAAGGCGGGGCTGTTCGCAAACACCGCCGCCGAAGGAGTCTCCACCAACAGGTGTTCGACCAGCCCCGAGGGCCGGTGGCGCACCTCCGAGGTGCCGTCGGCGTTCAGGTCGATGGTGCGTGCATTCCACCAGTAGTTGCCCCCGTCCTCACCGGTCCACACTTCCAGTTCGCCGGCCGTGGTCATCACCACCTCGTCGTTGCCGATGAAGCTGTTGCCCACAAACGACTGGTCGACGCTGCCGGCGGTGGTGTGCACGCCCACCCGGTTGCGAAGCACCAGGTTGTCGTCGATGCGATTGTCCTGGGAGTTGTACACGAAAAACCCGTTGTGGTTTTCGACCACCTCGTTGCCCACAATCTCCGATTCTCGAATGTCTTTGACGAGAATCCCGTGGCCGGACTGGCCGGCGTTTCGCACCGCCAGATTGTTTTCGATGCGAAGCCGATCGCTGACCATCAGCGCGTAGCCCACGTCGTTGTCCACCGCTGTGTTTTCGGAGAGACGGTTGTCCGAGGAGTACATGTAGTGCACCCCGTAGCGGGTGTTCCAGATGGTGTTGGCTTCGGCGACGACATGGTCGGACCAGGAAAAATAGATGCCGTCGCGCACAGCAGTAATCTCGTTGTTCTTGATATGCGTGCCGTCGGCCTGCCACAGATGAATTCCGTTGCCGCGATCGACCAGCGGCCACACATCGCGCCGCCCCTCGATGCGGCTGTCGGCGATGGTCACACCGCTGACTCCGTCCAGCCAGACCCCGAAGGTCACATCCGTGATGTACAGATCGCGAAGCTGTACATTTTCGCCGTCGACGAACACACCGGCATCCTCCCCGCTGACCTCATAGCCCGACTCCCGGATCCAGAGTCCTTCGACGATCACATCGTCGGCGTCGATGGTGACCACACGACCCTCTCCCCCGCCGTCGATCACCGCTCCCCCGTCGCCGGCCTCCACCCGAAGGTTCGGGGTGTCGACGACGATCCGTTCCTCGAAGGTCCCCTCCAGCACCACCGTATCCTGTGGGCTGGCCGCCGCCAGCGCTTCGGAGGCGGTGTCGTAGGTAACCTCGCCCACCGTCGCCCGGGCCTGATCGGCGATGGCGGGGGGATCCATCTTGCGCTCAATATCGAGGTCGAATTGTTCGACCACATCGTCCTGCTGTGGCGAATCCACCGCCAGGGGCGCGCCGACGACGAACAGCCCCGCCACCAGCGCCACCGCCAGAAAGCCGACCTCCACGTGTCCGCTCTGGCCCTTCCGTTTGCGTGATGACCACCGCTTCGCCAGCGTCCCCACCACCGTCTTTGCTCCCTTCCACATCGCTTTCGGCACACCGATCAACGGCAGATCGGTGTTGCGCAACAACACCGCCACCGCCAGACAACCGACGGCCACCACCGTCAGATAGCCCCCCATACCCAGCGAGGCGACCCCGTCGATATTCGCCACCTCGTAGCTTCCGAACAGCGGCGGGGTGAACGCGTCCACCCCCCTCAGCGGTGCGTTCGGATCGAGGTTGTGCCCCGCCTGATACAGCCTGGTCTGCACCAGCACCAGAGTGGTCACGAAGACCACCGCCGTGCCCGCGAACAGACTCTTCAGCCCCAGCTTCAGCTTGCGCGTCGACGGGGCGATGGCCACGAACAGATTCAACAGCGCCAGCACCACGAACACCAGCGGCGCCACAATCCACTCCGGCGCCTTCAGAGAGTGCTCATGGATCGGAAAATCGGGCTCGATCCAGACCGGATCGGGGTAGTAAAACCCGACGTAGGAGTTCAGCGCGTTGACCTCCTCGTAGTCACCGCTTAGCGCCGGATACAGATACATCTCCACCACCAGCGGACCCTCCGGATACTGCGGGGCACCCAGTGTGATCTGCCAGACCGGAAAAGCGATGGCCGCCAGAAGTAACCCGGCGGCCACCACCAGAAGAGCCCGGCGCGTTTCGCCGAGTCGTTTTAGTACCTTCAGCATTCACTTACTCCCGGGGCTCAACCAGCAGCCGCGCACGCATCTCCAGGTGCAGGGCACTGCAGAAGTAGGCGCAGTACATCCAGTACACACCGGGTTTGTCGGCGGTGAAGGTCACCTGGCGGGTCTCCTGCGGGGCGAGCTTGACGTTGACGTCGTACTGCGGAATCGCCAGCGAGTGCAGGATATCCTCGGTCCCTTCGATGTTGGTGATCGTGATCTCGACGGTATCGCCCTCTTTGACGGTGACGTCGTCGAGCCCGAAGTCGTTGCGCCGGGAGACCAGTTTGATCTCGACGCGGTCGTCGTCGACGCGCTGCACGTCCAGATCGTCCATGTCCACCGCATCCAGTTCCAGATCCTCCGGATCGTACACGCCCTGCGGGTCGAGCTTCGACTTGTGCACAATCGTCGCGTCATGGGGCTCTGGATACGCCGGGGTGTCCTTGACCAGTTGCATCCCCGCTTCATCGTCACCGATGTAGATAAGCTGGTCGTTTTCCGGGAACACCGGACCCACCGGCAAAAACCGGTCTTTCGACAGCTTGTTCAGGCTGATCAGCCAGTCCCCGGCCGGCTCGGCGGTGTAGGACTCGCTGGCGATGAGGTGGCCCGGGTTGTAGTGCACGTCGATCTTTTCGATCACCGCCGGGGATTCCTCGTCGCCGTTTTCGGGGTGAGCCTCCACGGCGGCCTCGATGTCCCATTTGACCACCTGGGAGTCCACAAACAGCGTGGTGTAGCCGTGACCCCGCCCGTCGTAGGCGGTGTGCAGCGGGCCCATTCCAAGCTGGGGTCGGCCCACCACCGCATCGGCCGGGTCGTCGACCTCATTGAGCGCGGCGATGTCGATGATCGTGGCCGTCGGATCGAGCTTACCGCTGGAGATGGCGTATTTGCCGTCCGGAGTCACACTGACACCGTGGGGGTTTTTTGGCGTCGGGATGTAGCGGGTGACCGGGTTGTTGCCCTCGTTCAGCGGGCTGTCCTCGGTGCCGTCGACGACGCGAACCCCGTTGATCTCTTCGTATTCTCCCTGCTCGACGGCCTCTTCGATCGCCGGGATGTTAAACGCCACCGTCCAGTCGCGGTCATCCCGCGTCATCTCCTCTTCGGTCACCCCGCCCGAGGAGTTGTAACTGGTGGAAAAGAACCAGCTTCCGTCCTTGGCGCTGTCGCCGTTGTCCAGGTTGCAGTCCACCCGCACCTGCCATTCTACGTTCATCGTCTCCGGATTGATCGCCGCCAGGGTCGACCCGTAGTTTTCGGGCTCATCCAGATCACGGCCGTCGTTGGGAATGGGCACCCGAAACTCACCGACACCGATGATGTACTTGGTGTCCGGCAGCACCACACAGGCGCCGTGGGTTCCCTGCTGGTTGGGAATGTCGACAATGGCGTCGGTCTCGAAGTACTTCAGATTGATGCGGGCCATCCGACCGTTGGCCTTGTCATTGATGAACAGCCAGCGCCCGTCGTAGTCGTTGTCCGTTTGGCTGACACGCGGGTGGTGGGTGTCTCCCCAGGTGTATCCACCGCCGTCTTCTTCGAGCAACTGGCGCGACTCGTCATCATGACCCCAGCCGCGGGCGCTCTCGCGGTTGAACACGGGAATGCGCATGATCTGACGCATCGATGGCACCCCGTACACCCGTACGTCTCCGGCGTGACCTCCGCTTAAAAACGCGTAGTATTCATCCAACTCCCCCGGCGCAACGTCGTGCTCCAGCTCCAACACACGCGGTTCGACGTCGTCTTCGTCTCCGTTAAACAGACGCGGACACCCCGCCAGCGCCGCACCGGCGGCACCGGCGATAGCCCCGGCCTTGAGAAATCCTCGCCGGCCCATCCCCGAACCGGATGACGACTTGTTCGCATCGTCGTCACGATCGTTCTGGTTGTTGTTTTCGTTTTTTGTATCGTCGGCCATCCCACTGCTCCCTTACTGATTTCGGAAATTCCGGTAACTGGCAACCTCGTCGACTTCGTTGGCACGGTCCCACAGGGCCCTCGTGCGTATCGAGTAGGTAGTCGCCTCAGAACTGGGCGAGATGATCTATGTCATAAGTGGTGCCGTGGCAGCGGATGTGCCCGGCGGCTCGATGGATAACCCTTTATTAGATCTCGGATTAGGGTCGTACTCCGGTGGCTTCCCCATCGATTGCTATCGAATCTCGCATCGTATAGATTGGCCGTGAAGTCTTCAGATTGCATTCGGCGAGCCGTCTCGAATCGAGGTGGTCAACGACGTTCGTTATCCACAGCACGGGAGTACGCAATGAACTTGGAAATGCTCAATGCGGCCGAGTCCGGTGACGTCGACAAGATTCGTTCTCTTGTCGACAACGGGGTTGAGCCCACTGACAATGCACTGACGATTGCCGCTCGTTTCGGACGGCTCGAAGCGATGGAGGAACTGCTGAACCACATCGACGAACCGAACGCACAGCCGATGATCAAAGCGGCGTCACAAGGACAACTGGAGGCACTGCAGGTGATGATCGACAACGGGGTCGACGTTGATATCGCCCAGGACAACGGCACTACGGCAATGACCTACGCGGCGCTCGAAGATCGCCCGGAGATCATCGAGTTTCTTCTCGATGCCGGTGCCGACATCGACCGCACAGACGAGAAGGGCCGGGTGACCCTGGACATCGCCATCAAACACGAGTCCTCGGATGCAGCAGCGGTCCTGGTTGAACGGGGAGCGTCCTTCGACGACGAACAGGCCGCGCAACTGGCAAAGTTGGGAGTCGACATCGACGCCGAACCCGCCGAGGAGGATCGGTCGCGCCATCCGGAATTACTCGGTCGCTGGGAATTACGGGAGATCACCTACCACCCCAACGCCGACTTCCCCCGAATGGATACCGACTCGGCCGAACTACTGGGGTGGGGCGACAACTACGTCGAGTTTCACGACGACGGGACCGTCACCGGGAAATATATCACCCGTAAGTTCGAGGATTCCTGGAGCATCGACGGCGACAAAATCACCTGCACCAACAGTCTGGGAGATACCACGACGTACCGGCTATCCGACGACGCTCAGCAGTTGACCATGAGCGACTTCGACGACGAACACAGTCGAGAAATGGACGTAGTCTTCACCCGCGAATGACCGGGGCAGCTTTTGCGGTCTTGCTCGTTGAGCGCACCCATTGCGCACAGACTGACGAATATTGTCGCGCCACTGCTCAATCGAACCGCACCGTCATATAGACCTTCGGATCGTCGAAATCCGCGACCTTTTCCAGCCAGTTGGTCACGGCTTCCTCACTGAGATCCACCGGCATCACATCGCCATGCCGACAGGATGCGATGGCCTCACCATCGACGCCAGTATCCAGCCACTGCTGAGTGTAGTCCTGGACACTGTGAAAGTTGTATCGGACGTTCTCACGGTCCTCACTGGGGTGCTTCACTCCTGCCGACAGCGTAGCCTTTGGTAATGGTCCGTAGCACAACAGGTACGTCTGGGGGCCGCCGATGTCTACGCCGGAGAAAATGTCGGAATGCTCTTCGAGGTCGCTCCACAACTGCCCGGGGACCTTTTCTGCCTCATCGAGCGTCTCCTGCACTTCGTCCACTCTCACCTCCATGGGATCGACGGTCATCGATGTGACGACCGGGAGACCGAACACGAGACTGAAGGTGTATAACGGAGCATTTTTGGTCATGTGACTGTTCGATGAGTCCCCGGGCACGAACATCTTCACCTGCGTGTCGTGCGACTCGTTGATCTGTCGCAGGGCGTCCCGGATGGTTTCCGCCTCATTCGCAGTGACTTTGCCGTCGGTGGAAAACTTCCACCCGGCGACAACAGCTCCGTGGGTGACATCTTCGTAAAGCATGTTTTGCCTCCATCTGGGTATTCCGCCATTGGGCGGGATTGACGGCCCGGACACCTCTCCCACCTGCAGTCGAAACTGCCTAGGGGGTGAGACCCGTCACGATGCAATGATGTTCGGTACGTATTTCAGCGAGCACCTGTCTTTTATCCTTTGTCAGTCGTAACGGCAACTGAGGTTCAACATGTCATCGGGCTGCTCTCCTCGAAGAAGGAACGCGCCGATGCGCCCCGATCTGGCCCGCGCCCGTCAACTGTATGAGCAGGACGTCCCGCAGATCGCAGAAGATGTGATACCCCCTCCACACGCCCCCCCTCCACACGCCCCGAGGGGCTGACGATAGCCCGGTATTTTGGGCCCTTCGCGCCACCTTCGGGCAGTCAGTCTGCCCCAGATTGAGCACGAAAAAACCCCGGCGGTCACCGGTGGCTTATCGCAGTGTCAGTGAACGAAATTTGTTGCAGATATTCATGGTGGTCACTCCCCCCTCCACACGTCCCGAGAGGCTGACGATAGCCCGGTATTTTGGGCTCATCACGCCACCTCCTGGCAGTCGTGATGCCCCAGATTGAGCACGAAAAAAACCCCGGCGGTCACCAGTGGCTCATCGCAGTATCAGCGAACAAAATTTGTTGCAG
>SKMT01000053.1 GCA_007120915.1 Myxococcales bacterium
CCGGATCGAGACCTGTTCTGCGTTTGGGATCGGGGGGTGGCCGCCTGAAATATGGCTGGTGATACCGGGTGTAACCGGACTTGATTTCCGGGGCGATTCGGAGCTGACAACAGCAGACGTTTGGTGGGGGCCCCGAATCCGGAATCACCCCACCAATGCTGGCCGATGCATGTCCCTCGGACATGCAGTCAGGGGGGTGCCCCCCCCTCATCCGACGTCACGCAGGAGATTGGTGACGCGGATGATGGACAGGATTCGCTCGGTTGCTTCTTCGATGACTTCGACGCGGTGGTGGACCAGCGTAGAGCTGCGGCGGATGAGCCCGGCGCAGGCAAGGATTGATCCGTCAGAAGCACTGCGGATGTGCGAGCCGTTGATTTCGATGCCGACCGGGAATTTCTCGGTGATGTCCAGTCCCCAGCAGGAATGGCAGCTTGCCGCCGACTCGGCAAGCAACATGCTGATGCCTCCATGCAACAAGCCGAAGGGCTGGCGGGCGTGGTCCCCGATTTCCATGCGCAACACCAGCTTCTGGTCGTCGACGGAGTGAAGATGCACGCCGTGGGGGCCCATTGCCGTGTGCTCGCGCACCGCATCCCAGGCTTTCTTCCAGTTTTCTTCGGTGTCCTCCTCAAACTGTAGCAGCTCCACGAACTTATCAGCGCCCATCAAACTCCTCCCTGTCAAAAAACTCTCGGGCCTGGCGGACATCACGCTCGATCTGCTCGACCAACGCCCGGGGTGATTCGAATTTCTTCTCGCCTCGAACCCGCCGGTAGATATCGAGTTCGATGTCCTCGCCGTACAGATCGAGCTCATCCTTATCGACCCGCTCATCGAGCACGAAGGTCTCTACGGTCATCCCCTCATCATCGAAGGTAGGTCGTTAGCCTACATTGGTGATGGCCCGCCAGTGGTCGCCGCCGGCTGGCGCCAGGGTGGTGATATAGACCCCCTTCGGCGGAAGCGCCATCGGGACGACCTCCATATTCGCCGTGGGAAACCCGAGCTGACGCCCCCGCTGTTCACCGCGGACCACCGTGCCGACCAGCCGATAGGCTCGCCCCAGCATCGACGCCGCAGCGTCCATGCTCCCCTCGCTGACAGCGTCTCGAATTCGGGTCGAACTGACCGGCTTTCCCTGCCACTGGACAAACTGCTCGACGGTGCAACTCAAGCCGAGCGGCTCGCCAAGTTCGCGGAGGGCATCGGTGTCACCTGCGCGCTTCTTGCCAAACCGAAAATCCCTTCCGACGACCACATGCCGGGCCCCCAGTTCATCGACGAGCACATCGCCGACGAACTGCTGCGGCTCCAGTCCCGCAATCGATTCATCAAAGGTCAGCGCCACCACCAGGTCGATGCCATAATGGCTCATCAGATCAAACTTAAATGGCGGCGGTGACAGCCGTGGGGGCGCGTCATCGGGCCGGAAAAACGCCTGAGGATGGGGCTCGAATGTCAACGCTACCGCCGGTACATCGAGCCGGTGCGCCTCATCGATGGCGCGGCGAAAAATCGCCTGATGGCCGATGTGCATCCCATCGAAGTTGCCGATGGTGACCACGGAGCTTTGCAGTCGGCGGGCAGCCTGTTGTCTGGAGCGGAGGATGTTGGTCATCGAAACCATCAGTTGCTGCAGTAGTGGGAAATCACCTCCCGTCGCACGAGATGGGGCGACAGTGATGACGCGGAGTGTAATTCTGTGGCGCCCGGGGGACAAGCATGGGACAGTTGTGCTACCAACAAGCAGGTGCATCGACGGTACTTCAACCCAGCATTTCGATGGATCGCCACGGCCACATATCTCCGGTTGGTCTGACGCTTGTGCTGACGGCACTTTTCAGCCTTTCACTGCCGACGGTTGCAGTGGCCGAAGAGGAGTCGCCGACGCTATGGCTCGTCTCCGCTGAAGCCGGCGCCGGGCCCATCGATGGTGATCTCTTCGTCAATTTCACCCCCCGGCTGACCGCCCTGCGCCCCGTGCCACTTCTGTGGTGCGAAAACGACGAAGAGTGCGAAACGATGCTGGAGGTGTCACTGCATCTGCCGCTGCGCCTGGACGTAACCGGTGCAGATGACGGGATCATCCGCCGCGAAGACTGGCTGGAGCCGCGAGACTACTTCCGACTGCTACGTCGCCTTGAATACGGTTCCACACAGGAGCCGCTGCACCTGCGGCTCGGCGAGATCGGCCCGGTGCAACTGGGCCACGGCACTGTCGTCAACGACTACTACAACGTGGTCACCACCGACCACTACCGCCCCGGGCTTACGGCACAGTTCGACGACGACCGCTGGGGAGCTGAAGTGCTCATCAACGACCTGACGGGCCCGAATTTGTTCGGGATTCGAGGCCGCTGGCGCCCGGAGCAGTTGTACGATGAGGACTCGCAGTGGCGCCGGGTTGCCCTGGGCGCCTCAACAACTGCAGACGTTACCGCCCCCTGGCAGCTTGCCGAAGCGGACGACGATACCGGTGACGTCGTCGCCGGAACCGGACTGCTTCCCGTCGTCGACGAGGCCCGGCCCACCGTCGTCACCGGGGTCGATGCCCGCTGGGAGTTGCCGGCAGGGTCCGGTTGGTCCATCACGCCCTATACCGACCTGAACCACCACTTCGGGCTGGGCACCGGGGTTCACCTGGGACTAATCTGGAATCAGCAGCTCGGCGAGGATATTCGTCTTTCCTCCCGGCTCGAGTATCGTCTGCTCACAGGGCGATACATCCCCGACTATTTCGACCACGCCTACGAGTTGACCCGCTATCATCATCCCGATTTTACCGCTCCCGACGACGAACCGGCAGCCCCCAGACTGCGAGCAGCCTCACGGATCAGCCCCCAGACTCGACACGGTGGCCTGCTGCGGCTGCAGTCGCGTTTTTTCGAATGGCTGACCCTGTCGGCAGCCTACGCCGATGCCACCGGCCCCACGGGGGCATCGCTTCGCTTTCGTGCCTCCTACGATCACGAAGACCGAGGCCGCTTCGGGGTGTTCTACGCCAAATCCGCCCCGGGGGAGCGCTCCTTCGGGGATACGATGACGGAATTGTTCGGCGTCGACGGTGCGCTCACCGCTGTGGAGGCACGCTACACGATCTGGGGCCCCATCTACGGACACGGTCAGCTCGCTCAGTTGTGGCGAGTGACCGAACAGGGAGAGATCGACCACGTATATCTGTGGAACATCGGCGTCGGTGCGGGCACCCGGTTTTGACACGGGCGAGCCGGTCCATCACCCTGTGTACACTGGCGATGCACCCTCCGAGGGACATGCAACGGCCCCTGTATTTACCCCCCCCTGAAGGCCTCAAGAAAGATGCGACTGCCCAGGCTGACAGCCCGAACACGAACCGTGCTGCGGCGGATGTTCATCGTGGGAGTAATTCTGACCATTGTTGGCGCGGCTGCCGGCTGGTGGATGCTCGACAGAACCCGTTCTCAGTTGCCGGAACCGACGAATCTGTCGGAGCTTCGTCCCGACTACGGTACGCTTGTGCAGGCGCAGGATGGTACGCATCTGGGAGGCGAACAGGCGGTGGAGCCGGTGAAGCTGGATGAGCTTCCTCCGAAGCTGGTGGCGACGTTTCTGGCCGCAGAAGACGAAGATTTCTTCAGCCATGACGGCTACAACCTGCGAAGCATCCTGCGGGCTCTCTATGAAAACCTTCGCGCCGGCCAGACCGTCCAGGGCGCCAGTACCATCTCCCAGCAGGTGGCCAAACACTTTCTGGAGCCCGATCGAAGTTGGCGTCGAAAAGTGCGCGAGTTCCTCCTTGCCCGCCAGATCGAAGAGCAATTCAGCAAGCGAGAGATCCTCGATGCTTACCTGGGCGGGGTGTACTTCGGGCGAAACGCCTGGGGGGTGACCCAGGCCAGCTTCACCTATTTTTCCAAATCCCCCACCGAACTGTCGGTGGGTCAGATGGCGACACTCGCCGGGTTATTGCCCGCTCCCAGCATATACAACCCGGTGGAGAACCCCCGTCTTGCCAAACGGGAACGCAACCGGGTGCTTCTGCGGATGCGCGATGTCGGTATCATCGACGAGGACAAGTATCGCCGGCTGATCGATGAACCGCTCGACGGCCCCCATGTCAGCGCCCCCGCCGGCTCCCCGGCGCCGGAGGCGGTCAATACGGTGCAACGGATGTGGGACGACATCGCCGACGACCGTCAGTGGGAGACCAGCCAACTGGAGATCACCACCACCCACCATCCGGGCTTTCAGGCAACGGCCCGGCAGGCACTCCAGGAGGGCATCGAAGACCACCACCGCCGCCGCGGCTGGAACGGCCCGGTCGGCCGCGTCGCCGATGCCGAAGCCTTCGATGAAGCGCTGGATGACAGGGGTACAGACAGCGCATTTGTCGCCGGCAGAATCGACGCCGTCGACGACGATGGGCTGGTGGTGCACATCCCGGGCGGCACGGTCACCAAAGAACTCGACGATCTTCGGTGGATCCATGGCATCGAACCGGACAGCGGCGCCCCGCGCGAGTCAAACACCGATGTTGTAGCCAAATTTGAG
>SKMT01000225.1 GCA_007120915.1 Myxococcales bacterium
ATGCCTTCCAGTGCTTGCATCTGGATCTGGGTAAGTTCCTCGATTCCGGTTCGCGCCAGCGATAGCAGCTCGGCGAGTTCGTCGTCGGAGAACGTCGCCTCTTCGCCGGTGCCCTGAAGCTCGACGAAGCGCTTGGAGCCGGTCATCACCACATTCATGTCGACATCGGCGGCGCTGTCCTCCTCGTAGGGAAGATCCAAAAGCGCCTGGCCGTCGACGACGCCGCAGGAGACAGCGGCGATACTGTCGCGAAGGGGCATCTCGTCGATGAGTCCCTCGCTTCGCAGCTCGTCGCAGGCGAGCACCATGGCGACGTAGGCGCCGGTGATCGCAGCGGTTCGGGTGCCTCCGTCGGCCTGCAGCACGTCGCAGTCCAGATAGATGGTGCGCGGTCCCAGTGCGTCGAGGTCGGCGACGGCGCGCATCGAACGGCCGATGAGCCGCTGGATTTCGTGGGTGCGCCCTTTGAGCCGACCGCGCCGGGCCTCGCGGCGAAACCGGGGCGATGTGGAGCCGGGAAGCATCGAGTAGGTGGCGGTCATCCAGCCGCTGGTGTTGTCCGGAGAGTCCATCCACCGGGGCACCCGCTCGTCGATGCTGGCGGTGCACAGCACCCGGGTGTTGCCCATGTGGATCAGCACCGATCCGTGGGGGACGTCGGTGTAGCCGGTTTCGATGGTGACGTCGCGCAGTTGGTCGGCAGTGCGGTTGTTCGAGCGGGTGGTCATTGTGGTTCCTGGGTAGAAGGGTTGTGAGTTAGGTGGTGTGCGAGGTGCCCCTCCGTCCCTTCGGGACACCTCCCCACTCGTGGCCTCGTGGGGAGGAAAGCCGTGCTGGTGTCGGGGCGCTTCTGGTGTGCGAGGTGCCGCTGAGCCGCTTCGCGGCACCTCCCCACTCGTGGCCTCGTGGGGAGGGAAGCCGTGCTGGTGCTGTGCCCCCGTGGTTATTCGATGCGTTCTAGCTCGTCGTCCAGTTGTTCGGCGACGGATGCTTCGTCGGACTTTTTGGGTTCGTCGAGGTGGGCAGTCAACTGGTCGTCGAAGGTTTCGACCGCCTCTACGAGCGCTTCGGTCACTTCCGTGCGGTGGTCTTCTTCCAGAACCTCGAAGCCCTCTTCGGGGTGGGTCAGGAAGCCGGCCTCGACGACGACGGCGGGCATGTGGGTGCCCTGGAGGATGGTGAAGTTGCCCTGTTTGACTCCGCGGTCGACCGAGTCGATACGGTCGACGAACCGGTCCTGAATCGCTTCGGCGAGCGCGCCGCTTAAGTCGTGGCGATGCGCTCGAAGCAGGTCCTGGCGGATCAGCTCCAGGGTGTCTCCGTTCTGGCCGATGGGGGTGACGCCTTCGATGGACTCCTGGATACCGGTGACGCTGCCGTCGATGGTGGCGACCGGAAGCCCCTGGGGTTGCTCTTCGCCTGGAGTGACCTGTTCGGCGTCCGGGAAGTAGGTCTCAAAACCGATGGCCCGGTCGTGGGGAGCGGCGTTGTAGTGCAGTGACACGAAGAGATCGGCACCGGCGAGGTTGGCCATGTGCACCCGTTCGTTCAGATCAACGGAGTCATCACCGTAGCGGGTCATGATCACCCGCAGGTGGGGGTGGCGCCGCTGGAGCCGATCGCGCAGTTGGTAAGCCAGATCCAGGGTCAACACCTTCTCGGGGACCCCGGCGACGCCGGTGGCACCGCTGTTGTCGCCGCCGTGGCCCGGATCGATGACGATGGTACGGATCTCGTCGAGCTTCACCTCCGTATCAGCTTCGTCATCGTCGCCGTATTGGTGGCCCAACTGACGGGCCTGATCGCGCATCGTCAACACACTGTCGACGTCGATCCCCGGCAGCGTGACCGGGTGCGCCATCGCGGAGGTGGCGACCAAGAATAGGACAACTGCAATACAAATCGCCCCCAGATTCTGCGGTTTGAACAAAAACATCCCAACATCTCCCGCGCGTCCATTTACACTGCCATCCGTGGCTGATGAGCCGAGGATAGCATGGTGGGGGAGGTGATCAAGAAAACTTAACTCGGGTGCTGGGCGCTGGGTGCTGGGGGCTGGGTGTTCGGACTTAGAGCCGGTAGCGGATGCCCAGGTTGATGTCGAGGTTCACCGAGGTGTCCGGCACCAGGATCATCAGGTAGGAGTCGGCGACCAGATCGAGGCCGTTGAGCGAAGGAATGTCGAAGGTCTCGCCGATGGGCAGAAACATACCACCGCCGACGCCGACATGAGCCCATCCGGTGCGCACCGTATCGCGAAGCTGGCAGTACTCGCTGCCGTCGGCAGCCAGGTGCATTTCACGGTCGTCGCAGGCGGGGTTGGGCTCGCCGTCGACCTCGGCAGCCTGCTTGATGGTCAACCAGTTGCGCACCCGCCCGATGCCCAGCCCCGCAGTGGAATAGAGCTGGGGCAAGTCGCCGGCGATGACCTGTTGGTAACGGATGCCGAGCATGCAGTCGCCGGGCAAACCGAGACCGAAGCATTCGTCGCGGTGCTCCCAGAATGGAGCGTCCTGGGCGATGTGGTCGGGGTGGCCCAGCTCGTCGCGGATGTGGTCGAAGTCCTGTCCGGGCGCGACCTGCCAGCGGAAGTACATTCCGAGGCTGATGTCTTCAGTGACGCGCCAGCCCAGGTTCAGCAGGGTGTGAGCGAATGCCGGGGAGAGTCCCGGGGAGACGCTGCGTTCGTGGTTGGCAGTCGGAGCAGTGGTTCCGGGCAGAAAACCGAGGTCGGTGCCACCGGCGACCATCGCATAAAAGCCGGTGGGGTCCGGGTCTTCCGGGGGAGCTTCAAGAGGGTCGTCGTCGAAGTCGTCGCGGTCAAAATCACCGATAACGGACATGCGGTGAGGATCGGTCTTGCGCCCCGATTCGGCGATGGTTTCGCCGGTACGATCGATGGCGGTGATGAAGTATTCGAGCTGGCTGGTACGGACGTCGCGACCCTCGATCTCGGCGGCAAAGCCGGTGGCGTCGGTGGGATCCATCTCGATACGCTGGAAGTCGGACTCGCCGTAGCGCCGGTGGTGAACGTGAACCCGGAACACGGGCAGATCGGCGGGCATGTCGGCTTCGATGTTCACCGGTTCACCGGCGTCGGCGCGGCGAATGGGGTCGTGGCTAAGAGGGTCGACATCTTCTTCGGGGGGCGCATCCTCGATGTCGGGGGTGGGATCGTCGGGCACGTCGTCCGGCTGGCTCGGCGGTTCTTCGGGAGGCTCGGCGCGCCGGTCGGCGCTGTTGAACAGTTCTTCGACACTGGGGGTCATGTACGCAGAGTCGACCTCGACGTCGGGGTGGGTCTCAAGAGCGTCGACGAAGGCGTCTTCGGCCAGATCGTCGTCGCCGTCGGCGTGTCGGATCAGCCCCAGAAAGATGTGAAGCTCGGCGACGTCGCGGTTTTGAATTCCCTCACGCTCGGCGAGCCGGACGCCTTCTTGAATGCTGGCGACGGCCTCCTCGAAGTACAACATGTCGTAGTCTTCGCGGGCATCGTCGAGAAGCTCGGCGATCTGGGCTTCGGCATCGGCTCCGAAGGCGAAGCTCGGAGCCAGAACAGCGGACAGCGCAAACAGCGCGGCAATAACTACCGCCGCTGTTCGTGCGCGCACAATGGTGGATCGAACAAGAGAGGTCATGGGGCAACCGAAAGTGTCAAGAGCCCGGTGGGTCAGCGGCTGGTGATGTGGATTTCGACACGTCGGTTTGCCGCCCGACCCTCGGGAGTGGCGTTGTCGTCGATGGGTTTGTCGAAGGAATGGCCTTCCGAGTCCATGCGTCCGGCACTGATGCCGCGGTCGATGAGGTACTCGCGCACGCTTCCGGCGCGGTTTTCGCTCAGCGTCTTGTTGTACTGCCAGCTTCCCCGCGAGTCGGTGTGACCCTCGATGCGGATCTCAATGTCGGGGTTGTTCTCCAGAATCTGGGCCACCTCGTTGAGAAGCGGGAAACTCTGAGGCAAGATTTCCGCCTCGGCGGTCTCGAAGTACACCCGCTGGTTCAGTTCGATGCGATCGTCTTCGAGTTCGGCCAGCGCCGGCTCCTCTTCGACGGGGCATCCGGCGTTGTCGGCGGGCCCAGGCTCGAAGGGACATTCGTCGAGGATGTTGGGCACGCCGTCGTCGTCGACATCGTAGTTGGGACAGCCGCTGGCGTCGTCGTAGCCGATAAATTCCACGGGGAGGTCGGGGCACTCGGAGTCGACGTTGAGCACACCGTCGCCGTCAATGTCGAGCATGGGACAGCCGTTGGCTCCGGGAAACCCGTCGACATCGGCGGGGATACCAGGGCAGTGGTCCTCGGTGTTGGGGATGCCGTCGCCGGCGACGTCATAGTTCGGACAGCCCGTTGCTTCCTGTTCGGGGTCACCGATAAAGACGATCGGTTCGTGGGGACAGTCGCTCTCGTGGTCCGGAATCCCGTCGCCGTCGGAGTCCCACATAAAGTCGACGGGGTCGACATCGGCCTCTTCGACCTCGGCGACGGCGACATCGAGTTCGTAGTCCTCCAGCTCGCACTCATCGTAGTCG
>SKMT01000372.1 GCA_007120915.1 Myxococcales bacterium
GCTGGGTGCTGGGTGCTGGGTGCTGGGTGCTGGGTGCTGGGTGCTGTTTCAGCCCTCGTCATCAAAATCGTCGTCGACGACCCGAAAATTCCAGCTTGAGCTGGCCGTGGTATCATCCGGGTCGACAGGTTGCTTCTGCTCGCCTTGTGTTCCACCGCCTGTGGTGGACTTGCCGGAGCCTCGATTGCCGAGCCCCTTGAGCAATTCTAGCCGGCGCAGCCGGCGCACCACCTGGACCAGCGATTCGTCACTCTCATCGATCATCTCTCGGACGCTGTCGAGACTTCGCCCCTTCTCAAACAACATCAGCAGTTGTCGTTCCGCCTCCGTCAGCGCTTCCGGATCCAGGCTCTGGGCCCGGGTTGAGTCGCTGACCAACTGCTGGCGCACCATCGACTCTTCGTTTTGATGCTGCGACACATCCTCGCGAAAGATCTCGAGAAGCAATCCGTCCACATTCAGATTCAACTCCTGGGTCGGCCAGCTCTGGCTGCTGCCACGGGGAATGTCGATAAACGCAAACGTTCCCCTGTCGCTGCGACACATCCGGGCCAGCAGCTTCTTGGCCCGCTCCTTTTTTGCTTCCAGCAGTTGTGTCTGCTGCACCGCTTCCTCCCGGCGCAGTTTCAACTCCAGCGACTCACCGTGAAGTTTGCCCGTCAGTCTGCGGTACTGCTGATAGGTCGTCTCATCCAACGCCCCATGATTGCGCAGAATATTGACCAGCATCGCGTCCGTGGTCTCCCCCAGCGATTCGATGTCCTGCAGTGTGGTGTGATCGACGTACAGCACGAAGCTGAGGCTCGGCAGCCCCACCTCCAGCCGTCCCCTCACCCCCCGGTCGCGAATCGTGTGCAGCAAGTCGACGATCGACATCGTCTCCAGCCGTCCGGAGAAACCCTTGACCGGGGGAATTCGCTTTAATTCGTCGAGCACCCCGTCCATTCCGTCGCGCAACATGGCGCTGAGCACGCGCTGAAGCCGATCGGCCCGGTCGGCGGGACGAGCGGTCAATCCGAGCCGATCCCAGTGCTCCGCGACCAACCCCGCAACCTGATGGGCTCCCGAAAAATCTCCGCTCGCCTCTCCCAGAGTCGACACTGCCGTCACTCCGGTGGTCGCCGACTCAGAAATTCCAGGCGGCAGCGACCCCGGTGTCGACGGTTCGCGGGAGGGCTGGGGACGCGACGGTTCCTTGTCCGGTCCATCTGTAGGTTCACGAGACTCCGCAGCATGCATACCCGCCAGCTCGTCGGCGCTAAACGAGCGCCGATCTCCCGTCTCCA
Organism: Myxococcales bacterium; assembly: GCA_007120915.1. Taxonomy (GTDB): domain Bacteria; phylum Myxococcota_A; class Bradymonadia; order Bradymonadales; family Bradymonadaceae; genus SLJM01. Next base: position 1,287 of record SKMT01000372.1, read on the forward strand.
CCAGCGTCCCCCCGATCTTGCCCTCTTCGTTCAGCTCTTCGACCTCCAGGATCATGCTCCCCGAGCCGTCCAGCTCCAATACGTCCAACAGCTCCTGAGTGGAACGCCGGGTGGTCGTCGCCGCCTGCTGGTGAGAACTGGCCGACTGCTGTGGTTGTTCATCGGGGTGCACATCCTCCGGGATCTCCACGGTGGGCTGTGCCCGAAAGCTCTCTTTGGTTCCCGGCTCGATCGCCGGGGGAACGCTCTCCTGATCCCTGGAGTCAACTCCCGCCTCGATGCCCAGCACTTGCCGGCAACAATCGACCAGCCGGGTCGGGGTAAACGGCCTGCTGACCCAGGGCTTGTCCTCGTATCGGGACCTCGACCCCTCCACCCCCGAGATTACAACCGGAATCCCCTGGCTGTCGAAATAACGCAACCACCGCCCTGCAGCGTCTGCACCGCTATCGACGTCGACAATCGCAAGGTGAACGTCTGCGCCGACAGGTGGCTCTCCCTCCAGTTTCTGGACTTCAAAACGACCTTCCCGTTGCAGAAAGGTCTCCATACGCCCTGCCAGGGTGGCATTACCGAGATGAATCGCCACGTTGTGGGAAGCGTCTGGGGGCATCGGCGCACTCACAAAACACGCGGTCTGCCGACACCGAACCACCGCAATGGCTCTGCGGGGTCAACGGTGCCGGCAGGCACGCTTGGGTCCGGGTCACCGCACGGCGACATCGTCCTCATCCTGGTGTTGCAGCCAGGCGTGGAGCATGCGCAGCCGACGGTGATCGGCTTGGTATTCGGCGCTGGTCTGGCCGGCCTCCGACTCCACGATCTCCTGGATCCGATCAGCCATCTCTGGCACGGGTACCCGGTAGCCGGCGAACGTCAGCGTTTCACGCAGATCCAGATCGGAGGTGTCGAGGTGCTCCGTGACCACCGGGCCGGCCGCATCCGGGGTCATCCTGCTCAACTCCAGCGCCGCCTTCTCGCGGGCGATCTCGCTGTCGTGCTCCAGAAACCCGCCGAAACATTCGGCGCGCTCGCTTTCACTTCCAATGTCTTCGCACTCATCCATCACGTCGAAGGCCACCAGAAACGACTCCAGCTTCTCTTCCAGATCCTCGTCGTCGATCTCGTCGATCAACTCCTCGATCTCGCCTCGATCTTCGCTGGTACCCAGATAGGCGAACGACTTGGCGGCGATCCACTGCGGGCGCAACTGCTCGGTCAGCGGCACCGGCGAGTCTTTTTCTTCCTCCATGAAGTTAAACCGTGCTTCCATATCGGGGATAATCGACGCCCCCGTCATCTCCAGAAGCACGTCCCGGGCCTCCCGGTCTCCCAGCCGCGCCAGCGCACGGGCGCTGTCCTGCAGCATCTGGAACGCCACGGTGCCGTCGACGAGCACCGACCACTCATCGCCGAAGAATTCGCCCTGCACCACCGATTCGAGCGTCGAGCGGCCATCGGGGTCACCGATGTCTCCCAGCCCCTTGAGCATCTCGTTGAGGGTATGAGCCTCGTTTCGGCGCCATTCTCTCAGCGAATCACCCTCCAGGTCGTCGGGCTCCTCGATCTCGGTGGTCAGATGCTCGGTGTACAGCTCCACCACTTCCGGGGCCCGCATCACCGTCAGATGTTGCGCGGCGACCACTTTCGCCTCGTTCGACTGGAAGTGCTCGTTGCCGTAGGGATTGTCGTAGGTCAGCATCAGCCGGTAGATGTCGTCGTGCTCTTCGAGGAACATCCGCTCCAGATCGGGGATGATGTCAAAGCCGACCTGCTGGATCGCCAGCCCGCACTCCTCGTCGGTGGTCCGCCCGTCGTGCGACATCAGCATCCGGGCATACACCAAACGGTCGCGCACCTCGTCGTCGATGGCATCGGGGTCGACCATCGCCAGCGAGCCGATAAACTCACAGGCCGCGCGGTGAAGCCGAATCGGATAGTTGTCCACATCCCATTCGAGCACCTCCATCGCAAACGGCAGCGCATCGCGGTCCGGAATGTAGGACAGCCCGCGCAAAATGCCGATTTGCCGCTCGTAATCCTCGCTCGTCTCATAAGCTTCGACCATCACGTCGGCGATCTCATCGAGACCAAGCTGGCCGAGGATCCGAGCTGCTGCCGCACCGTAGCCGGTGTGGTCTTCGAGCATCTCCTCGACGTAAGCGTCCTTCGCCCCAGGATGACGCCACTCAATGAGCCGCCGCATCACCTCCGGGCGCATGTTTCGCTCCTCCAGGTACAGCTTCGCAGCCGACTCGGCGACGATGTCCCGGTCTTCGCGTTCGATGTTACGCAGCTCCTCGACGGCCCGCGACTGGTTGGCCGCCCCGCCGTCCTCCAGCATGGCCGCGACGTACTCCGGATCGTCCCAGTTCCCCGTTTCGCATCCCGTCGTCATCACCACCATCGCCCCGGCGGCGATAAACGCCACCAGCATCAGGGCCCATCGATTGTTGTTAAACTGACTGCTCATGAGTTTCTCCGTGCAAACGATCGTTGTGCTGCGTATTCGGTTCGTTCTCAAATTCTTGGGTCTTCTCGCCGTGGCAGCCCGGCTGGCTCGGCGCTGAAGCGATGTGTGGGCTCCGTCCGGATCCCCCGTCGTTCAGGATTCGTCCGGCTGCGGAACGACCCCAATATAGGGCAAATGCCTCGAAAATTCAGCGTCATCCAATCCATAGCCAATCACGAACTCATCGGGAATTTCAAATCCGACGTAGTCAATGGGCACATCGGCCCGTCGATCCGCGCTCTTGTTCAGCAGAGTACACACCGACATTGAGGCGGGCCGGCGGGTCTCCAGATTCTCCAGCAGGTAGTTCATCGTCAGCCCGGTGTCGATGATGTCTTCGACCACCAGCACGTGGCGCCCCTCAATGGGAAGTGACAGATCGGAGTCCATGCGCACCACTCCGCTGGTCTCTTTGCGGCTGCCGTAGCTGGACAATCCCAGAAAATCGATGGACACATCCAGCTTGATCTGGCGCACCAGGTCCGCCAGAAACACGAACGCACCGTTCAACACGCCGATGACATGAAGCTCCTCACCGGCGAAGTCCTCGGTGATCTGTGCGCCCAGCTCCTTACACCGAGCCTCGATCTGCTCGGCGCTGATAAGTACTTCCAGATGTTCGGTGCGTTTCGTCATCCCTTCCCTTCACTGCCTGTGGGGGTGTGACCGCCGGCCGACGACGGATATCCCTCGTCGAAACAACGCCGGCATCTCGCCTGGTAC
>SKMT01000072.1 GCA_007120915.1 Myxococcales bacterium
ACCTAAGATTTCTGGGGAGTTTCAATTGACCCTTCGTGGCACACGACCCCACGCCCCCACGACCTCATGACCCTGCGACCTGGCAGGACGCGCTCCCACGACCCAAGACGCACGACCCAAGACCCAAGACGCACGACCCACGACCCTTACCCCAACACTTTCAAGAACTTCCGGATCACCGTCTTCTGGCCAACCGTCGCAAAGTCGATGGTCAGCCGGGCGCGGTCGCCGCTGCCGGAGACATCGAGCACTTTGCCCACGCCGAAGCGGCTGTGGCTGACCGTGCTGCCCACCAGCTTGGAGGTGGAATCGGCGCCGGCGTCGCCGTCGTCATATACCTGCACGTCGACATCCTGGCTGAAGGCCTCGTCGCCGTCCCAGTGCGAGGGTGTCTGGTTGAAGCCGTCGTCGCTTTTCGACGTTCCCCCGCTCGACTGGTCGAAACTCCACGAGGAACTCGCCGCAGATCGGGTCGAATGCCGAGAGTGGCGCTTTTTCGCCGAGTGCCGGCGAGAAGCGGCGTAGTCGATGGAGGTCGTCGAGCTTCGGGGATCGAGCCGCAGCCGCTCGGGGTTGATGTCGAGCAGAAACCGGCTCGGCTCGGTGTTGCGGGTCTTGCCGTAGATGCGCCGCCGCCGGGCATTGGTGATAAACAGCCTGTTCTGGGCTCTCGTGATTGCGACGTAGGCAAGCCGCCGCTCCTCGGCGAGCTCCTCCGGATCGTCGTCGCGCAGATTGGGGAAGGTGTCCTCCTCCATGCCCACCACGAATACGGTGTCGAACTCCAGCCCCTTCGCCCCGTGGATCGTCATCAGTGTGACCGCTCCCTGCTCGTCGTCAGCCTCTTCGGCCTGGCTGACCAGCGCCGACCGATCCAGAAACCCGCGCAACCTCAGCGAGGCGTCGGCGGTGACCAGCGGGTCGTCGACCTCGTCGCTGATCGACTGGCGAACCTCGTCGATCAACTGCGGGGTCGTCGGGTCCTGCTCGAACTGCTCGATGGCGTTGATCAGCTCGAAGATGTTTCGGAGCCGATCGGCGGCGTCATCGGGCTCCGACGATTCGAGAAACGCCGGGTAATCGGTGCGCTCCAGAAGCCGCTCGACCACGTCGGCGAGCGACTCGAAATGCATCAGGTCGTCGCGGGTCTCCTCCAGAATCTGGAGAAACCTGCTGATCCCGCCCTTGGGCCGGCCCCTCAGCGACTCCAATGCATCGAGCACCTCCTGTTCGGCCGGATTGGCGGACTGGATGCCAAACAGCGCCGGCTGGTCGCCGCCGGTGGTCTCGTCGACGAACTCAGCAGCGTCCTGCAGATGCTCGATGCCGTCGACGGTGGTGGCGGCCCGCAGCTTCTCGAGTGTCTTCTTGCCGATGCCGCGCCGCGGCGTGTTGATCACCCGGGCGGTGGCCACGTCGTCGCGGGGGTTGAGCGCACAGCGCAGATAGGCGAGCACGTCCTTGATCTCGCGGCGGTCGTAGAAGCTGGTGCCGCCGACGACGCGGTAGTCGATGCCGTACTGGCGAAGCTGCTCCTCGAACAGCCGCCCCTGGGCGTTGGTGCGATAGAAGATCGCGAAGTCCTCGGGCTCGGCACCTTTTCTCAGCTCGTCGAAGATCGCTTCGGCAACCCAGCTTGCCTCCTCCCGGTCGTCGCGCCCCGTAAACACACAGATCGGCTCGCCGTCGGGACGGTCGGTCCACAACTGCTTGGAGTGGCGCCGCTGGTTCTGGGCGATCACGTCATTGGCCGCATCCAGGATCAGCCCGGTGGACCGATAGTTCTGCTCCAGCTTGACGATCTCCACGTCGTCAAACGCCTCCTCGAACCCCAGGATGTGGGCCGGGTCGGCGCCTCGCCACCGGTAGATCGACTGGTCGTCGTCGCCGACGACCGCCAGATTGTTGTGGGTTGCGGTAAGCCGCTCCAGCATCTCGTACTGCGCCGGGTTGGTGTCCTGAAACTCGTCGACGAGCAGAAACTTCCACAGCCGCGACAGCCGGTCGGCGAACCCACGCTCCTCGCGCAACAGACGCAAGGGCTGCAAGATCAGATCGCCGAAATCGACGGCGCCGGCATCGCGAAGCGCATTCTGGTAGGTGCGATAAAACTCGGCATTTTCTTCGCTGGCGGCGTTGTAGGCTTGTTCCATCGCCTCCATGGGCGTCTGGCCCCTGTTTTTGCGCCCGTTTACATAGTGCTGGTGGTGGCGCACCGCCGCTCGATCGCTGGCCTTGTTCATCCGGTCGAGCACATCGGAGATCAACCGCTTCTGGTCGGTGGCGTCGTAGATCGAAAACCCCCAGTCCAGCCCCGCCAGATGAGCGTGGTTGCGCAAAAGCCGCGCCCCCAGGCTGTGAAAGGTGGAGATGATGATCCGGGAGGCCGCCTCCGTGTCGCTGATCAACTGATCGACGCGCCGGCGCATCTCGTCGGCGGCCTTGTTGGTAAACGTCACCGCCACGATCTCCGACGGGCCCACCCCGTGCACTTCGATCAGATGGGCAATGCGGCGGGTGAGCACTCTGGTTTTGCCGCTTCCCGCCCCGGCGAGCACCAGCAGCGGACCGTCGCGATGCTCCACCGCGCGGCGTTGCTGAGGGTTGAGGGTTTCGAGCCATTCCGGTGATTTCATGACCGATGTCATTGTTGGGCTTGGGTCTTATGGTTCGGGTGCTGTGTAATCAATCACGGCCATAACCTGGCCCGGGCCCGAGCCCGAGCCCTGGCCCGAAGTCCGGGTTTGAACTTCTGACCACAAACAGCAGGGATTGGCGCAGGCGCCGTTCAAAACCCCGAATTCGGGCCGGGGCCGGGGGCTGGGCCAGGGCCCGGGAAGGCTGTCCACCGCCTGGTGTTGACCCTACCTGCCGACGTCGATCTGACGCGCTGTCGGGTGTTGCATGATCCGCGCGCGGTTGGCAAGGTCTGCGGTCGCGATTACACCTCTGTCATCTCGGGGCATCGATTGCCAAACTCGCCCCGTGCGCATACACTGAACAAACCCGCCTTATGGGAGTACAGTCAGGAGTCTGCATGCCCGTCGAAGAGCTGACCGACCGCAACGAACTGCGCGAGTTCTTGATGCGCGACCGACTCGCGAATGCCTATCTGCTGGGCAACCTCGATCCGGCATACTTCCAGTTCTGTAACTGGTATGGCGCTCGCGACGACGAGGGAGAGCTGACGAACCTGATGTTGGTGTACCTGGGGCTGAGCCTGCCGGTGGTCTTCACCAGTGGCAACGGCGAGGGGCTGGAAGAATTCCTGGAGGCGAGCCGCGACATCGTGCCGCGCCGATTCCACTTCCACGTGCTCGAAGAACAGATGCCGGCGCTGCAGTCTGTCTATCCCACCAAAGGGGCCCAGGCGATGCTTCGGATGGGGCTAACCCCCGAACAGTTCGAACCGATCGACTACGACGAACCGATCGAACGGCTCGGCCACCGCGACACCGCCGCGATCATGGAGTTGTACGAGCACTACCCGGACAACTTCTTCGAAGCCTATCAGCTTGAAACGGGGCTGTACTTCGGGATCCGCGACGAAGACCGGCTGGTGAGCATGGGCGGGGTACACGTGCTCAGCGAAGAGTACGACATCGCCGTGATCGGCAACCTGGTCACCCACTCCAACTACCGCGGCCAGGGGTTGGCCACAGCGGTGACCGCCCGGCTGATCGAAGAGCTGTTCGACCGGGTCTCACTGCTGGCGCTGAACGTGGGCCGCGATAACGCCCCGGCGGTGCGGCTGTATGGGAACTTCGGGTTCCAGTCCAACAACGTCTTCTACGAAGGCCGCTGGGAGGGGCAGGAGGCATAAGCGCCCAGAGCCCAGCACCCAGCACCTAGCACCCAGAGCCTAGCACCCAGCCCCCAGCGCCTAGCGCCCAGCACCCAGAGCCTAGCACCCAGCACCCAGAGCCTAGCACCCAGCACCCAGCGCCTAGCGCCCAGCACCCAGCGACTAGCGCCCAGCGCCCAGCACCCAGAGCCTAGCACCCAGCCCCCAGAGCCTAGCGCCCAGCACCCAGAGCCCAGAGCCCAGCGACTAGCGCCTACTTAGGCCCCTGATTCAACGGTGAGAACATCCCCGGGGTTTTGGCGTGATGGCGCCGTTCCTGTTGCTCGCGACGCTCGCGATCTTCGATGCACTCCGTGGCGACCGGACGGGCACGAAGCCGCTTCTCGCCGATCGGCTCCCCACAGGTCATGCAGTAGCCGTAGTCACCATCGGCGATCCGGTCCAGCGCATCATTGACCTGGTTGAGATAGTTGCGCTCCCGGTCTTTGAGCTTCATCTCGGTGGACGTGCCCTGCTCGTCGACAGACTCGTCGATGGAATCGCCCTTCTTGTCCCCACCATCATGCATATCCTGGCGGGCGAGCCGATTCTTATTGGCCAACTCGGCGCGCTTCTCTTCGAGGGCCTCGCGCATCTCATTGATAAATTCGTCGGAGTATTCTTCGGTCATGACTACCTCCTTCAGGGGATTACGCCGTCATCG
>SKMT01000456.1 GCA_007120915.1 Myxococcales bacterium
ATCCCAGGTGGAAACGTGCCCAAACTGATCTACAAAGATCCCGATACAGGCTCGCAGGTGGTCGTCGAAATCAATGAGGAGGTTTCGGAGGTGACCGTGGGGCGCAACCCCGGCAACATCATCCGAATCAACAACCCCTCGGTGTCGCGACGTCACACGAAGTTCGTCTATGAGAACGGGCGGGTAACGCTGTATGACCTGAACAGTTCCAACGGCACCTATGTCAACGGAATGCGCATCCAGGATCAGGCGCTCGAAGACGGCGATCTGGTTCGGGTGGGCGAATTCCCCCTGGAATACGTGGACGAACCGGAACCGGCGAGCACCATGGTCGAAGATGGACAGGTCGCCGACTCGGTGCACCAAAAGCAGGGCGGGATGAAGTCGACCCACCTGGGGGTGGGCGCGATGGGGATGGGGGGAGAGGACACCGGACGAGGGGGAGCGATGTCGACGCGGGAGTCGGACCGACCGGTCCCGCCGAAGGGAACGAACATGGGGGTGCAGGGAGGGCCCGGCGATGAGTCCGCAGAGTTCGTGCTGGGCGAAGATGACATCGAAGAGGTGATGGAGCCGGAACCGATCGCTGCCGGGGGCGGACCTGATGACCAGACGATCGAAGCAGCCGTCGATATGGCGATTGGCGTACAGCAGGGTCAGCAGGGTCAGCAGCAGCCCGGCGAATCCTTTGCAGACCCGAGCCAGCAGGACGACAGTGACCAGACACGCCGTGCCGACGGCAATGCGCTTGCCTCCAAGTTGCAGGGGGTGCTCGAAGAGGGCACGGCGGTGGAGGGAGAAAACCAGGAGAAACTCCGAGAGCTGCGCGAACAGGTGCGCACCCTTCGCGCGGAGTTGGAGAAAGCTCCGGACCGAGAGCAGTTCGCAGCTGTTCGTGCCGAGCGAGATGAGCTGAAAGCCGAATGTGATGAAGCGAAAGCTCAACGGGATCAGGCCAACACCGAACGCGACAACCTGCAGGCCGAACGCGACAACCTGAGAGCCAAACACGCGGATTTGAGGGCCGAAAGCGCTGATTTGAGAGCGGAACGCGACGAATTGCAGACGCTTATCTCGCAGCGCGACGAACGGATCGAACAGTTGGAGCAACAGCTCCAGGATGCGCAGAATGCCGCCGCGCAGGCGCAGGCTGAGGCCGGTGGCGACGAGCAGCTTCAGGTTCAGTTGCAGCAGAAGGACGAACAGCTAGAAGAGTTGCGTGACCAGATCGCGGACTTCGAGGCTGACCAGGACAAGAAGAAGGCGATCTTCAAGGAGTTGGCCGGTGACCTGAAGGAGCTGGTTGCTGGCAACAAGGAGCTCAAACAAGAGCTGAAGGTCGTCAAGCAGGAGCGCGACTCGCTGATGGAGACCATCGAGCAGCTCGAGGGCGCCGGTGCAGCCGGTGACACCGGCGGCGACGAGGCCTACCAGCAACTGCAAGAGGAAAAAGAGTCGCTCGAAGAGACACTTGCCGAAGTGATCCTGGAGCGCGACCGGCTCGAAGATCAGCTCCAGCAGGAGCGAGACGCCAGTTAAGCCGGAGGGAAGCTGCGGCGTTTATGTGCCGATACGCCAGCGGCTGAACACCGGTCGGTGATCCGATACATCAGTGAGGGGAGGAACGTTCACGTCGAGAAGCTCGGCGTTTTGGGCCAGTACGTAGTCGATGCGCCGCTCTGGGTTGTCGGCCGGGAAGGTGGGGCGGCCACTTTTAGCGTCGGCGTCGGTGAACTGGTTGATGAACCCGGTCATCCAGGGTTCGTCGCGGGTGGCGTTGAGGTCGCCCAGCACGAAGCGTGCGTCGCCGCGGGATGGATGCTCAGCAAGCCAGGTCGTCAGGAAGACGCCCTGGTCGGGGCGGTCGGATGGTAGGTGGGAAAGATGGGTGGAGAGCACCTCGAACCGGCCGGCGTCGGTGGCGATACTGCAGTGAAGCATCCGGCGCGGTTCGTCTTCATTCTGGGGCAGGTCGAACCATTGCGGTGATTCGATGGGGTGGCGTGAGAAAAGAGCGTGGCCGTAGCGTGCCGGGGGGCCGTCATCGCGGGGTTTTTCGATGGTGGGCACGAAGTAAACGTCGGTGGCGCCGAGCTGTTCGGCCAGTTGTGCCGGGACGTCGCCGCCGGGGCCCATCGTCCAGTGGTCGCCGATCTCCTGGACGGCCAGCACGTCGAAGCCGCCCAGATCGTCGACTGCTTCGGCGACGGCGTCGATGCCCCGGCACAACCCGAGTTTGATGTTGAATGTGGCGATGGTCAGGGGGGAAGACGCTGTCATCGGCGGCACCGGGGGATGAGAAAAACCAAGCGCGGCGTTGCCCGAGAGGTGACACTGCTCGTAGACTGCGCGGCGAGCAGAGGATTCACAACTCAACACCGCGTTAGTGACCGGAGTACACAGTATGAGTCAGAACCGCAGGTCGAGAAAGGAGGGAGACGAGACATTTCGCACCGTGCCAAAGACGGGCGTGATCTACGTGATGAGCGAGGCGAAGAAGCGGGGGTACGCCGATCTGCGCGAAGACTGGACGAACCTGGGCCAGGGCCAGCCGGAGACGGGAGCGCTGAAGGCGGCTCCTCCGCGGGTGGACTCCATCGACGTGTCGATCGCCGATCACGAATACGCGCCGGTGACGGGGCTGAATGAACTGCGGGAGGCGGTCGCTGATCACTACAACCGACGCTACCGGCGGGGGATGCCCACAAAGTACAGCGCCGAAAATGTCGCCATCAGCGGGGGAGGGCGCATCGCGTTGTCGCGGCTGGCAGCGGCGCTGGGCCGGATCAATCTGGGGCACTTTCTTCCGGACTACACCGCCTACGAGGAGCTGTTGGATCTGTTTCGGCTGTTCAACCCGATTCCGGTGCTCCTGGAGCCGGGGCGCCACTACACGTTTACGGCCCCGGAGCTCGAAAGCGAGATCAAAGGCCGGGGGTTGTCGGCGTTTCTGCTGTCAAACCCCTGCAACCCCACCGGGAAGCTCGTGGGAGGCGCTGATCTGAGTCAGTGGCTGGGGCGGGCCCGGCAGTTCGATTGCACGATGATTCTCGACGAGTTTTACAGCCACTATGTGTGGGATGGGCCCAACGATGTCGCCACGGCGGCGCGGTTTGTAGAGGACGTCGACCGGGATCCGGTGGTCATCGTCAACGGGCTGACCAAAAGCTGGAGATACCCGGGGTGGCGAATTTGCTGGACGCTGGGGCCGAAGCCGGTGATTGAGCGGCTGGCGAGTGCGGGAAGTTTTCTGGACGGTGGGGCCACACGGCCGCTTCAGCGCGCAGCGGTGCCGCTGTTGGATGACAGGCATACCGACGCGGAGATGGAAGCGATCCACACCCGGTTTTCGGCCAAGCGCGACATGATGATCGAGCGGCTTCGCCAGATGGGGATTGTGGTGGACTTCGAACCGCAGGGCACGTTTTATGTGTGGGGCGATCTGTCAGCGCTTCCGGAGGGGCTGAACGACGGGATGTCCTTTTTCCACGAAGCGCTGAAGCGACGCGTCGTCTGCGTGCCCGGGGAGTTTTTCGACGTGAATCCGGGCCAGCGACGTGCGGCGCGATACAGCCGGTTCAAGAAGTACGTGCGGTTTAGCTTCGGTCCCGCCAGCGAGGAGCTGCAACAGGGGTTGGACCGGCTCGAAGAGATGATTCAGGATGCCGGGGAAGGCTCCGGGTCATCGGGGCGTTGAGCGGGCTCGCTCAACGATTGGCCCAGCGGGAGGGTGATGGTGAAGGTGGTGCCGTCGCCGGGGGTTGAGTTGACGTCGATTTCGCCGTCGTGTTGCTCGATGATTTCGCGCGTCATCGGCATGCCCAGGCCGGTACCGCTGGACTTGGTGGTGAAAAATGGCTCGAAGAGCCGCTGACGTGTCTGTTCGTCCATCCCGACTCCTTCGTCGCGCACCACCACCTCGGCGTTGTCGCCGTCGGTTGCCAACTCGACTTCGATGGTGTCGCCCGGTTCGCTGGCGTCGATGGCATTCTTGAGCACATTGAGAAGTGCCTGGCGAAGCTGGTTGGCGTCGCCCCGGATATCGATGGGGTGCTGTCGGACCTGAAGGTCGATATCGTAGCCGTCGCCACGCCACTGCCAGCCGTGAAAGTCGATCAGGTTGCGCACGATATCGTCGAGCTGCTCGTCGTCCAACTCGGGAGAGGGCAGACGGGCATACACCAGGTATTCCTCGGTGATATCGCCGAGGTGGTCGACCTCCTCGATGATGGTCTCAAGGAGGGGCATCACGTCGGGATCGTCGGGATCGATGCCGTGTTCGTAGAGGCCCTCCATCAGCATTTCCGCGTTGAGGTTGATACTGGAGAGTGGGTTGCGGATTTCGTGGGTGATCAGACTGGTCATGCGCCCGATGGTGGCGAGCCGTTCGGATTGAATCAGGGCGTCGTGCTGGCGGCGAAGCCGGGCATCGCGTTCGGCCAACTTCTGGGCCATGGCGTTGAATTCACGGGCCAGCAGGGTGATTTCATCGTCGC
>SKMT01000321.1 GCA_007120915.1 Myxococcales bacterium
GGAATGAGCGCCTGGAGCAGATCAATGAGCAGACCGAAGAGGCGATGGTGTACATGGCCAACAGCTTCAAGGCGAACCCGTCGCTGCCGGAAGCGATCAAGGATGTGTGCAACTCGATGGGCCCGCCGATCAGTCAGGAGCTGGAAGTGTTGCTGAAGGAATACCGGCTCGGTACGCCGATGGACCAGGCGCTGATCAATCTGCGCCAGCGGGTGCCGGCGCGCAATCTGCAGTTGGCGATTTCGGCGCTGGTCATCGGGCGAACCGTCGGTGGAAACATCCCCGATATTCTCGAAGAGATCGGGGGCACGATCCGGGAGAGTTACCGCCTGGAGCGCGTCATCGATCGAGAGACCGCCCAGGGGCGGATGCAGGCCTGGGTGATGGGGTTGATGCCGGGGGCGGTGCTGGGGCTGTTTTACTGGCTGGACCCGGATCTGATCGGGCCGTTGTTCGAGACGTTTTTCGGCTACTTCATCCTCGGTATTGCGGCATTTTTGAACATCATCGGGGTGGTATTGATTCTCAAAATTGTGCGCATCGACGTGTGAGGAGACCGTGGGACCCGAAGTCTATCTAATACTGGCGCTCATCGCCGTGTTCGTGGCGTTTGCGCTTCTGGTGTGGGGAGTGGTCCCGGAGGAGATCGAAGAAGACGAGATCTTCGGGTATCGGCTCACCAAGCGAAAGCGGCTCCAGGAGGAAGAGGCGCTGTATGCGATGCTTCTGCCCCTGGTGAAGTTGTGTTCGCACTATATCCGCAACATCCCCGATCTGCCGGGGGTGGATATCAACAGGTTTCGCGAGGTGCTGCACGAGAAGTTGCAGCGCTCCGGATACATGGGAGCGTTCACGCCCAATGAGTTTCTGGGGTTGTGCTGCGTGGTGGGGCTGGGAGCGATGGTGTTCTTCCTGATGTTCACGGCGATGATCCAGGGCACGGCGAACGTGGGACTGGCGGTGCTGATCGGATTTATGGCCATGGGGCTGCCCTACGTGCAGTTGAACAGCGCGATTACCCAGCGACTCATCGAGATCGATCGGCGTCTGCCCTACACCATCGATCTGCTGGTGTTGTCGATGCGGGCGGGACTGGACTTTATGTCGGCGCTGCAGCGGGTGGTCGACCGGGGCAAGGAACAGGACCCGGATGACCCGGTGATCCAGGAGCTGGGCGTGGTGCTCCAGGAGATGCGTGTGGGTACGGCCCGAACGGATGCGCTGATCAATCTGTGTGAGCGGGTGGAGTCGGAGTATCTGGACACCATGGTCGGCGCGATCATCCAATCCGAGGAGCGGGGTACTCCCCTGGCTCAGGTGTTGGAGATTCAGGTCGATACCATCCGCGACAAACGTACCCAGAGGGTGGAGAAGGCCGCCAGTGAGGCGGCGGTGAAGATCTTGTTTCCGTTGATGTTCATCTTCGGGTCGGTGGTGGTGATCATCGTGGGAGCGATGATCTTGCGCATCATGGCCGAAGGTATGTAGCCACACAGCGGATTCGTCAGTGCCGGGCTGTGGGGAGGGACCGCCCGTTGGATTGATTGTCACGGACAACGGCAGAAACAACAGATGACATCGTTCCGGTTGGAATTCGAGCAGGGTGGACAGATTCAGACGGTCAGCTTCGACGGCGACTCGGTGTCGCTGGGTCGGGATCGCAGCTCCGATTTTGTGTTGGATCACCCCACGGTGTCGCGCCAGCATGCTCTGATTGTGCGAGAGGGGCCGGGTGACTTCGTACTGGTGGTGTTGTCGAGAGGAGGGTTGACGGCGGTAGATGGTCAGCCGGTGCAGTCCTCGGAGATCTCACTGTACGACGGCACGTCGATAACGCTGGGCAAGTACTCGGTGCGGTTTCGCAGTGATACAGCGCCCCGCAAGCCGGCGGGGCAACCCCCCGGTGGTGCGATGGGCTCGGCGCCGATGCCGCAGCAGCCCGCAGGCGGCGTGTCTCAGCAGCCCGCAGGCGGCGTGTCCCAGCAGCCCGCAGGCGGCGTGTCCCAGCAGCCCGAGGCGGAACCTGAAGACGCTGTGCCGGAGAAAGAGGACCCGATGGAGTCGGGGGCGGCCGGCATTCAGAGCTGGGACGAAATTGCCGCCAGTGAGGCGGCCCGTGAAAAAGCGGAGAACCAGCAGGCGGAGGTCGCCGCGTTTCGCCAGGCCAGGGACTCGAACAAAGGCCAGGAGGAGACCAATCCGGCGCTGGTGGGAGCGGCGGTGGTGGGAATTGTGGTGTTGCTGGGGGTGGCACTGCTTGCCGGTGGTGGCGACGATGGCGCCGACGATCGCGCGGGCGACAGGGGCCAGGAAGACAGACCACCGGTGGAGGTGTCGATCGAATGCCATGACGAAGCGAGCTGCCTGGCCGAAGCAGAACACAACTACGAGCGCGGCGTAGACCTTATTGAGCGCCGGGAGGTGGAGACGGCGAACCTGTTCGACGGCTATCATCGGCTCGTAAAGGTCAAAGCGAGTCTGGAGGAGGGAGGGATTGAGGAAATCCCGGAACAGATGGATCAACTCCAGTCGTTGCATGATGAGGCACGTGAGGAACTGGATGGCACATTCAGTGAGTTTCGCATGCAGTTTCATCAGGCCAGCCAGCAAGATGAGTTCCATCGCATGGCGGATGTAATCGACGACATCCAGACCCATTTCCCGGAGCACACTGCCTATGAATATCGCTGGGCCCGCGAGCGGGAGCGCGAGATGCAGGCGCAGGGAGTGTATCCCCGCCAGCGCTGAAGGGCCACGGGGGTTGTGGGAATCGAACCGGTGGTAATCGCCGTTGATCCGTGCCGACGTTGTAGTCGAGAGGAAACAATCCAGTGTTGAGTCATCATCATTCAGCCGCAACGCCACAGCCCCTGCGAAGTGGTGTGCTGGTGTGTGTGCTGCTGGTCGCTGTGGTTGGATTTGGGATCAGCGGATGCGCAACTTACCAGGAGCGGGGCGATCGGGCCCTGGAGCAGGGTTCGGCGGACCGGGCGCTCGATTACTACGAACAGGCCATCGCCGAGGGCACGCGCGACCCGCAGATCTACCGCAGCGCCGCCCATGCTGCCCAGCAGTTGGGGGCGTTTGCCAAGGCGGAGCGCTTCTTCAGCCAGGCGCTTCGTTACGGTGGCGGGGTGGAGACGGCGCGTGAGTTGGCGACGTTCTATATCCAGACCAGCAATTTCGTGCAGGCCGTTCAGGTGTTTCGCTACCTGATTCAGATCGAAGAGGATCAGGAAGCGCTGCAGCCGATGTACTCCAATCTGGGCACGGCGCTGAAGTACTCCGGCGATTACCTGGATGCGGAGGCGTATCTGCTTCTGGCCCAACAGATCGATCCGACGGACCCGGTGCCTTACGTGAACCTGGGATCGCTGTACGACCGGCATCTGCGAAACCTGCCGAAGGCGGTGCGATTTTACGAATGTTTCGTGCAGATGACCGGCGATACCGCCGATTCGCGTCAGGTACAGACGCGGCTCAGAGAGCTGAACAGCCAGCGGCGCATCGACACTTCGCGGGTGAATCTGGAGTGTGGAGACAAATATCGAGCCGCAGAACCGGAGCAACACGATCTACGCGAAGTGTTCGGACTGGAAGACCCACAGCAGCGGGAAGTGACCGACGAAGTCCATTCGTTGGATCTGCCGCTGGACTATGAACCGGGTACCGTTGATTCGCCGCCGCCACTGGTAGATGAGCCGACGGACCAACCCGAGGAAGGGGAGGGCCCGGAGGTGGTGGAAGATCCGGCGGATATCTATCGAGACGACCGACAGCGAGACGACGCCGAACAACGAGCGGAAGAGGCCTACGAGGCGGGACGGTACGACGAGGCGGTGCAACTGTTGGAGAAGAGCGCCGACGGGGATGGTCTGACGGCTCAGCAAGAGGAGATGCTGGGCCGGTCGTACTACCGGGTCGGTCGGTTTGACGACGCGGTCCAACAACTGGAGTCGGCGGTTGAACAACGACCGACGCCCCAGGCGGTGCGCCAACTGATATCGGCGTATGAACGCACAGGACAGACCGACGATCGTGACCAGATCTGCGAGCGATTCGGCGGCTGGCCCGACTACGCCGAGGCCGTCGAGCAGTGTCGCTGACCCGGCCAAACGATGTCGGTCATTCCACGGCCGACAACACCCAGCGAAACAGCACCAGACTGACCACCAGGTAGACGATGTCGATGAGCACCATCGCCTGGATCCAGATGCCGACGTCGGCCCAGCCGTCGCCGTCGAGCAGCGCCGTTGTCACCAGCACACCGGCAATCAGCAGCGGAATCAAGAGCGGATAGAGCACAATCGGCAGCAGAACTTCTCTCAGTTGGCTGCGTACCAACATCGCCGACACCAGCGTGCCCAGCGCCGCAAAGCCGACGGTGCCCACGACGATGACCAGCACGTGCAGGCTCAGCGCGTCCATAACATCGACGGGAAAGGTAAAGATCATCAGTGGGACCAGCGCCAGCTCGAAGAGAAACATAAAGAGCA
>SKMT01000589.1 GCA_007120915.1 Myxococcales bacterium
CCGACGTCTTCGCCGTCGGCGTCTACGATGGCCGGGAGCGGGTCGAATACGAGGGGTTCGAAGTTAAGATCGTCGGCCATATCGAAGATGCCGAGTTTCTCCATGACCTCGCGGGTCGGCTCCATTCCGGCGCGGTCTCCGACGGTGATCGATGAGGCCTGGTGGTCATGAAAGTGCTCGATGATGGCGGTGAGCACTGCGGGATGGGTCGACGCCGGCGGTGGGTCGGAGCTGTTGAAGTTGGGTTTGAGAAATACCTGTTCGTCGACGGGGTCGACCCGAAGTGCTTCGAGAGCTCGGCGCGTTCCCTCGGCGCGGTCGGAGGTGGCGATGAGGACAAGTTCGGGAGCGTCATCTTCACGCTCCGGATCGGCGCCGTCGTGACAGCCGACGACACCGGCTGCGGCGGTGGCGGTGGTCAACTGAGCGAGACGTCGAATGAATTCACGCCGATCCATGGTGTGTCCCCCAGAGTAACATTTGCCGGTGGGTGTGGCAGACAACGTTGGATCGAGACGCCGATCGGCAAGGCGGTGGGGCACCTGCTGTGCAGGAACCGTTTAGAAATAACAGCTAAGCAGAAGGGGGCCGCGCAGATAGAGAAGCAGGGCCGTAACGGCGAAGGCGGTGACCAGTGCGTAGATGCCGTCGCGCACAGATGGTCTCGTCAAGGTGCGTCGGGCCGCAAAGTAGGTCAGTCCAAGGCAGGCGCCGATGGCGGCGAAGATGGTCAGCCCGAACAGCGCCGTTGCCAGGGCATCGACGACATTCCATCCCCTGGGGCTGAAGGGGCCGAGGGCGGGATCGACGAAGAAAAAACGGATTACCCAGTGGGCTGCGGTCAGGGAAACCACGAAGGTGACGAAGGCATACGCCGGTTTTGGGCGGTCTGGGGCGTTGGAGAGCATCCAATCGGCGAGTAGTGCCAGGGCGATGACGACAACCGCTGTGGCAAGCGCGGACATAGCCCAGCCGGTGGCAAAGTAGATAAGCGATGCGGCAGCGATACCGGCGACCAGTGCGGCCAGAGCAACCAGCACGGTGCGCAGCGAGCAAAGCGTTGGTTTGTCCAGTGATGTCAGGGATGGCAATGGTGACATGACGCAACGGTCGGGAAGCGGAGTTGAAAAATTCAGGCTGTCTGTGCAGCCGACAGGCATCCAGAATAGCACAGTCATCAACGTGCTTGCAGCGATGGAAAGTGATGATCAGCGTTGAGCCGGCGTCGCCGTGCCGTACCGAACACCAGGCAGGGGAGGGGCAGTGTTCCATCGTCCGGTGCAACATAACCGAATGTTACGTCGCGACGCTTCCGGCCACTGGTTGTTGTGCAATAATATGTAGGATTGAAGTAGAAGTTGTTTGTCCTCCGTTGGCCAGTCAGTTCAATGGCAGATGTATCCACACGGCGAGAGTGAACGGATGGAGAGCAGTTCCAAGCAGCGACAATGCTCCGTTGAACCACCGCGCATACTGGTGGTCGACGACGATGAGCGGGTGGCCGGATTGTTGGCACGAGTGCTGGGCGGGACGTCCAATGTGGACGTGGCCACCGATGCCACCGTGGCCGTTGAGCGCCTTGTCGATGAGCGATTTGACGCTGTGTTGTGTGATCTGCACATGCCGAAGCTGTCGGGCAGGCAGGTCTACGAACGTGTCGCTGATGAGAACCCGGAACGAGCCCGGCGGATGATCTTTGTTACCGGTGGGGGATTTAGCCGGGAGGTGCAGCAGTTTCTCGACGAGATAGAAAATCCGCTGCTGTACAAGCCGATGGATTTCGGTCAGTTGGCCTCGACGATCGGCGAGGTGATGGGCAGGCCGTTTGAGCTGTAATCAGTAATCACCGAAGAAATCGGTCAGGGGACAGTCCAGTGCTCGGGCCAGCTTGTAGAGGCTGGAGACGGAGGCGCTGGATTCGGCGCGCTCGATCTGGGAGAGGAGGCTGACGGACAGGCCGGTGCGCCGGGACATCTGCTTGAGCGTGAGGCTGCGCTCTTTACGAGCCTGGCGGATATTGCGCCCGATGGTCCGCAGAAGCTGTTCTTCCGGGTCGGTCAGCAGTCCTTTCTCGCGGAGGATGTTCTCCAGGGTTTCGTTGAATTCGTCGACGTCGAAGGGCTTTTTGATGTAGTCGGAGACATCGTACTTCATGGAGGTGACCGCCGTGTCCACGGAGGGGAATCCGGTGAAGATGATGATGGCGATATCACTGTCGAAGCTGCGAATTTCTTCGAGCACCTCCATGCCGTTGAGTTCGGGCATCATGATGTCGAGCACCACGACGTGAAACTCCTCATCGCGCAGTCGTTCAAGCCCCTGCCTGGGATTGGTTTCGGTGACGACTTCATAGCCGCTCTGGGTGAGCAGCAGTTCCATGTACTCGCAGATGTCCTCGTCGTCATCGATGATCAGAATATTGATTGTGCGCAACACATCCTCCTCGAGGAGCGGAGTACAGGCAGGGAGAATCTATGGTCCCACCGCAACAGGCAAACGTATTCGAGCTAAAGCACACGGCAAGGGGCAACGCCGGGCTGCGTCGATGGGATCACCGGTTGCGGGGATGGAGATCGAAACCGTCATTTAAGAGGGGATCGGTGTGTGCCTGAACTGTGGTTAACCATCCATTACCAATTATTAGAAATTTCCCCAGGCGCCGGGAGTGTAGCCACCGGGGGGTTGCGGTGTCAAAGCCGGTATCAATGGCGGTTGCGGGGGGCAGGGGGATTGTGGAACGGTCCTCCCCTGGTAGGCGACCACCCTGAACCGGGAGAAAGAGCATGAGTGAGCCGTCGAAACCACTGGAGATCAGCCGTCAGCTTGTCGAACAGTTGCGAGGCGTACAGTTCGATCCGCCCATTTCGCATGTGTACCAGCCACTGGAGTATGCCGCCGAGCCGTATCGGGAGTATCTGCGCCGGTTTGGTAGCGCCACACCCCGTCAGGTGCTGATGGTGGGGATGAATCCGGGCCCCTGGGGGATGGCCCAGGTGGGGGTACCCTTTGGAGCGGTGAGTATGGTGCGCGACTGGATGGGAATTGACGGCGATATCGGCCAGCCCGACCAGGTGCATCCGAAGCGCCCGGTCGACGGGTTTGATTGTGAGCGTGAAGAGGTCAGCGGCAGTCGGCTGTGGGGGTGGGCGAAGCAGCGCTTCACCACCCCGGAGGCATTCTTCGATCGGTTCATGGTCTACAACTACTGTCCGTTGCTGATTCTGGAGGAGGGAGGGAAAAACCGCACGCCTCCGCGGCTTCGCAAAGCGGAGCGCCAGCAGGTGCTTCCCGCCTGCGATCGAGCTCTCCGGGCGATGATTGATTACTACCAGCCGCAGTTTGTGGTGGGTGTGGGCAACTGGGCGGAAAAACGGATCCGGGCGGCGCTTCGCGATCACTCATTGGATGCGACGATCGGCCGAGTGCTCCATCCCAGCCCGGCCAGCCCCAAGGCCAATCGTGGGTGGGCGCCGCAGGCGGACGCAGAGCTTGAAGCGTTGGGCATCGAGCTGCCCGGCTGCACTCAGAGGCAGGGTTGACCTGACGATCACTGTGGCCATGATAGGGACGCTTTCAGCGATTGGTCTCGGCGTATCTCGCCGATGGCTGACCCACCACATTTCATCGTGCTGCCAATCACGTGGTCCCGCAGCCGGTGGAAGATCACCTATAGATGGAACCACGAGGAGTAACGGGAATGACGTTTGTAATTGCGGAACCATGCATCGGCTACTGTGACACCTCCTGTGTGGAAGTTTGTCCCGTCGACTGCATTCACGGCCCACTGACGGTCGAAGAGATCGAGGACATCAAGGCCGCCGGAGAGGAGGAGGAACAACTGGCGGACATGCAGCTCTTTATCGACCCCGATATCTGTATTGACTGCGGGGCCTGTGAGCCGGAGTGTCCGGTGGAGGCGATCTTCGAGGACCACGAGGTCCCCGACAAATGGGCCGAATACACCGAGCTGAATGCTGTGTTCTTCAGAGGCGAGTAGCCGCCAACCAGTTACAACGAGCTGTGCCGTGGAAGGTGGGGGCGGTGGTAATGACGAGTTGTGAATTCAACAGGGAGAAACGCAAATGGCCAAAATCGATATTACCGATGAAGTGGCGTACGACCGCCAGAAGGTATTTTCGACGTTTCGAGATGAACTCGTGGAACTGATTCCCCACCTGCCGGACGTCAAGAAGATCACCGTCAAAGAGCGAGAACAGGTCGACGAGAACACCGTCAAGGTGGTCAATCTGTGGGAGGCTCAGGCCGAGGAAGTGCCCAGGATTGCGCGTTCGTTTATCAAGCCCGAGATGTTGAAGTGGACCGACTACGCGACCTGGCGCCAGGACGCCTGGGAGTGCGACTGGCAGATGGAAGTGGGCTTTCTGACCGACGCGGTCACCTGTGAGGGCACGACCTATTACCGCCAGAAGGGTGAGGGCCGTACCGAGATTGCGATCAAAGGGAAGCTGGAGGTGGATGCCGCGCA
>SKMT01000134.1 GCA_007120915.1 Myxococcales bacterium
AGGGCACACAATTCAGCGAGCCGGACCACGGACACCGGGTTCCGATCCGAAGAGCCGAGGTGATAGACATCGTGGTAGCCGCCATCGATCAGGGCGGCGGCGACCCCGATCATCGCTCCGGCGACGTGGTCGACCGGTATGACATCCAGGTCGACTTCATCGCGGGTGGGGATGAAGCGGTGGCCCTTGTAGATGAGAAACGACAGCGGGGCGGTGGTGTTGATACCTTCGTTCCAGCCGACCTCCGGATATTCGACGGCAGACTCGATGACCGCCGGGCGCACGATGGCGACGTCGACGTCATCGGCCTCCATCAGGATGCGTTCACCCAGCGACTTGGTATAGGTGTAGATGTTGGGCCAGCCCCAGAAGTCGGCCCGTTCGGCCCCTTCCTCCGACAGCCGGCGCTTCAGCCACTTTTTTCGCGCCTTCTCGCGGGCCTGTTCCAGGGAGTCTTCGTCGTTGGGGTCCAGGTTGTTGTCGCGCAGAAATGTGTGGGCCTGGCGGTTGAAGCGCGCCTGGTGTTCCTGGTCGTGCGAGATCTGCTCGAAGTGGTCGATCAGCTTCAGGCAGTCCCGGATTTCTTTGCGATGGTCGTAGTCCACTCCCAGTTCGTCGCGGTTGGGATAGACGTCGGGGCCAGGGGGGATTTCCGGGATGTCACCGGACTGATTTCCACACACGAAAGCTGTAGAGGTGTGCAGCAGCTTTGCCTTGCCACCGAGTCGAATGAAGTCGAGGACGTGCTCGTTCGACAGCGTGTTGATCTCGAGGGCGTTCTTGAGGTTGGGATTGAAGTTCGTCAGCCCCGCGGAGTTGATGAAGACGTCGAGGTTCTCCGAGATTTCGCGGGCCGTGGGCTCGTCGAGCCCCAGATGGGGGCTGGTCAGATCGCCGTCGACGATGGTGATTTTGTCGTCGAGAAACTCGCGGTAGCCACCGCCGTAGGCTTCCCGGAGAGGCGCGAGCGCCTGAGAGTCGACGATCAACTCTTCGAAACGCTGCCTTGCGGGCTTGTCGCTGCGGCTTCGAATCAACAGATAGATCTGCTCCAGATCGGGGTGGAACCGAAGCAGCATTGACACGACCACTTTGCCCAGAAACCCGGTCGTTCCCGTCACGAAGAGCCGCTTGCCGGAGAGGTTTTCGGTCACGGCCAGCAGGTTTTGCGGATCGGCGGGCCGGGCGAAGCCGGACTGGCCGTTGGAGGCGCCGTTTGCCGAGCCGTTGGGGTTACCGTTGTTCTGGTTCGTCATGGTCTGTACCTCGGTTGGGGGCAACCGTTGTGTGTCGTGAGTCTTATGTCTTGTGTCGTGTGTCTTGGAGCGTAAGCGGTTGGACTAGCTCAGGAGTACGAGGACCGAGACCCAAGACCCAAGACCCAGGACATTACTCCACATCTGCAATCACAAATGGTGGGTGGTGCATCAGGCTAATATCGGGGCTGGGCCCGTGGTCGTCTTTCGCCATTTCGAGCGCTTCGTTCATGTCGCGGGCCCGATCCCAGCCGAGTCGCTCGGGCACATGTTCGTTTTCGGCGCCGACAACGATGACCCGTCCGACGTGGTGTTGGCCGTTTTCGGCCCAGTACCACATGTAGAAGGGGTGCACCCCGTGGTAGGCGTTTCCGCGCCGGAACATCTCGATGTAATTGGGGTTGTGGGCAAATTCCTCCTCCCAGTTTTCGGCGATGGTCTTGGAGCATCGCGTCTGTGGGAGCACCCGGTTGAAAAACTCGATGTAACTGGGGTGGTGATCGGCGTCAAAATCGTCGTAACAGGGGTGGGTGATGATCAGCGTTCCACCCTGTTTGATCAGCGGTTTGCCCCGGTACATGTTGAAGAAATAACCCAGCGCCATCACCCGCACCAGCAGCGGGTTCAAAATCGAGTTGACGTTGTAGGGACTCTCAAAGGGGATTCCACAGACCACCACGTCAGACTGGCCGTCGACGGCCACGGCGTGTTGCTGCCAGCATTTTTCGAGCGTCTTTTCGTGGACCTGTTCGGTGGGGCCGGCGTGTACTCCGATCAACCCGTAGTCGGCGGGGATGTTGTGAAACAGCGAGCGCTTCGCGCCGCGGGGCATCTTGTCGAGCGTCCACTTCATGGACTTGAACTTGATCTCGTCGGTGGTCGACCAGGTGTCCTCGGGGCGGGCGAGAAACTGAAGCTGGTCGTCGTACATCTTGTTGTTGAGCGCCGTTTCGATATGGAAGATCTCCAGTTCATCGTTGAGCATCCGGCCCATGCGCTCGTTGGAGCTGTACAGCTCGCTGTTGGAGGGATCCATGTAGGAGTCGGACTTGAGGATGGTGTCCGGGTTGTGGTGGTGGCGGATGCCCTGGTAGCCGGACAGGCCGGTACCGATGGATTTGAACCCGCCGTTCATTGGCACAAAGTTGACGTTGACGTAGATCAACAGGTCGCTTTCGGCGGCGCGGCGCACGATCTGGACTTCTTCGCCGTGGTCGGTCTCGCCGATGATGACCATCTCGTCTTCATCTTCGGCGTCCATGTTGTAGAGCGTATCGGGATAGTGCTCAGCGAAGATGTCGGGGCCGACCATGCGCTTGATTTCGGCCTCGGTCATGCGCCGGTGCAGCGCCAGGGCGATGATCATTTCGACATCTTCGACGCCGTGATCGGCGAGCATCTCGAGCAGAATCTCCAGGATCTCCTGGCGGATGTCCGGGGTCTTCATCGGCGGCAGGGGCACCGAGATGTCGTCGATGGCGATGGTGACCTTCATGCCCGGTTTCAGCCGCGCGTACAGCGGTTTGGTGTCCCCCTCGGGGTTGTTGATGGCGTAGCGGATGGCGGCCCCCCGGTTTTCGACGGGCTTCATGGGGGGGTTGGCGTACAGCACCCGGGTGCCGGCGGGAAACTTGTGGGTGATGAAGTCCTCACCGTAGTGCAGGTAGCGGGGCCGGGAGTTGTCGTCGAGAATCTGAACCGGGTCGTAACTGGTGGATACGTCTGACATGCAACACCTTGTGGTACGGACTGCGTGGGGGGCGGCGGCGTGGGTGCGGCCAAAACCAAGTGGGTTCAATCGAGTTCGAGCACCGGCCAGTCGTAGGCGCGGGCGGTCTTCTTCATCTGGAAGTCGGGGTTGACCGCACAGGGGTGGCCGACCACCGACAGCAGCGGCACGTCGGAGCCGCTGTCGGCATAGGCGAAGGAACCGTCCAGATCGTAGCCCTTCTGTTCGGCGTACTGGCGTACCCACTTCGCCTTGGTGGGCCCGGCGATGGTCGGTTCTTCGAGCCGACCGGTGGCCACGCCGTCTTTCATCTCCAGACGGTTGGCCACGTAGTCGTCACAGCCCAGATAGTCGGCCAGCGGTTCGGTGATCACATCGAGCGCGCCGGTGACCAGAATCTGGCGGTGTCCCTGGCGCTTGGAGCGCTGAACCAGGCTGAGAGCGCCCTCGAAGATGTTGGGACGGATCACGTTGTCGAAGATCTCTTCGCCGAGCAGCACCAGCCGGTCTTCGGTATAACCGGCGTAGTTTTTGTAGAACGCCTCGTTGAAGAGCCGCCGGTCGAACTTGTCGGCCAGCCAGTACAGCGGCAGGCTGGCCAGAAGCCCGGCAGTCTTGCCAATTTTCTGGGTCATCTGCGGGGCGTTGACCGCATAGTAGGCGTAGGCGTGCACGACGTTGGTTTTGATCAGCGTGCCGTCCACGTCGTAAAACGCCGCGGTGGGGGGCTGTTGATTCTGATTTTGCATGACTACTTACCTGTGCTGTCCGAGCGCCTGGTTCCGGCTCCCCCGGAGGCGCGCGGACGGGAACTTCCCTCAAGTTTAGAGCGCACAGCAGATAGAGGGGCCCCAACAGGTTGTCAAGACTGGGGGAGTTATGACTGGCGAATCAACGTTCAGCGCTGCCCGACGGCCTCGCGGGGATCATCGGCGGGGTCGACATATTCGATCACCCAGGGGCCGACACTCTTGAGCTGGATAATTGTTTCCCCTTCGACCTCCGCGAAGTGAGGATGGCCCGGGGGAATCGAAAAGTAGCTTCCGGCCTCGAGAGCCGTGGCTTCGTCGGCGTCGAACTCTTCGCCGTGGCCCAGATTAAAGGTCCCCTCGATGATGGTCACCCGTTCGACTCCCTGGTGGGTGTGAGGGGCGATGCGGAACCCATCGGGCAGTCGAAGCCGCATGTTGAAGACCTCCTCTTCGCCCGGGTCCCCCTCAAGTACGGCCATCTCGGCGTCTTCTTCCAGGGAATCGGGGCCGGGCTCCCATTCGATCTCGTCCGGGGTATACAGCAGAGCTTCTTCGGGGCCTTCATCGACGAACTCGCCCTGGTTGGCGGGCTGCTGTCCCTGGTGGTCGTGCTGGTGCGCGGAGTCGTTGGCCATCTCGACGGTCAAGGTCTCCGGCTCCGGTTGCGGGGAGTTGCAGGCAGCGATCAGAGCGATGGTCAACAGGCCAATGAAATAGCGATTCATAGTTC
>SKMT01000470.1 GCA_007120915.1 Myxococcales bacterium
CCTCCCCAGATTCGCTGGGGAGGTGCCGAACGAGCGCAGCGATGTGAGGCGGAGGGGCCCCTCGCAAATCTCTACTCCACTCGCGAAAGCAACTGGCCGAGCCGCTCGAATCCATCGAGCTGCTCAACGGCGTCACAAACGTATCGGATCGACGGGGCGTAGTAGTCAAGGAAGGACGGGTCGTTCTTGACCCGGTCGATGTTGATGAACCGACCGGCGTCTTTGAGTTTTCGTTGCACCGTCTGCAGATGGAACGCCCGGTGCACAGCGTCGGTGTCCTCGCCCCAGGGAAGCTGTTCGTCGGCGCATCGATCTGCGTAGTAGTCGACCAGCGGTGCGCTCGCCTCGTCGGGAAGTTCGACGTAGGAGTCGCGGAGAAGCGCCACCAGGTCGTAGACAAAGGGCCCGACCAGCGCGTCCTGGAAATCGATGAGAATCCAGTCGGCCTGTTTGAACATGATGTTGCGGGACTGAAAGTCGCGAAGCACTAGCGTCTGGGGAAGCGCCAGAAGCTCGTCGACTACCCGCTCGAATTGTTCGCGAAGTGGTTCGACCAGATCGGCGACGTTCTCCTCTCCCAGCCGCGCTTCGAGCCCCCACTCGATGAAGTGCTCCAGCTCCCAGGTTAACAGCTCGCGGTCGAACCGGCGCTCAAATCCGATACAGGGGGACCCATCGCCGTATTCGTGGCCACGCCTATGCACTTGTGTCTGGAGTTTGACCAGTACGTCGATGGCCTGGCGATACAATTCGCGGATCTCGGCGAGGTCGTCGGCCTCCTCGACGGCGTGTTCAAATAGCCTGTCGCCCAGATCTTCGAGAAGCAGCACACCGCGGTCCATATCGACGGTGTCGATGGAGGGCACGGGCATGCCGATGTCCGCCAGATACCGCTGCATCTCGACGAAGGGCATCTGCCCGGCGGTGGGGGCGTCATCCGACAGCCCCTCGGCGCTGTCGAAGGGATCGGCATCTTCGGGCAGCACCATCGCCATCAGGGTGGTCTCCCCCCGGGGATAGGCGCGCGGGGGGCTTAGCTGAAGCGGAAGATGCACCCGCCAGTAGATGCGCAGTGAGGCGTGCCCGCCCAGGCATTCGAGGCGAGCCTGTTGTGCGACATCGTCGTCGAAGGTCTCCACGAGGGTGCGGCGGATACGGGATTTCATGGGCTCTAGGCGCTGGGGACTGGGTTCTGGGAGCTGGCCGGAGGCGTCAGTTGTTGTTGCTGATCGAGAAGGGGGTGCCAGCTTCGGGGATGTCATTGGTCTCGAAGCTCACCCGTACGTAGGCGTGGGTGGGATCGGCGTAGGCAAAGGTGATGTTTACCGATGAGGAGCCCGTCTTGGTGCTCTTCGATTCGAAGGGATCTCCACCTTCGTACATCGCTGCGTGCAGGTCGATGCCAAGAGGGCCGAATTGCTCTTCCCAATCCAGGGTGACGTCCACACTGGTGACTACGCCCAGATAAAACCAGTTTTCCTCTTCGTCGGGGCACAGCGTCAGGTTGCTCAGCGTCTGTCCCGACGAAAGATCGGCCGCTGAAGCAGTGCTGGTGTTGTCGCCGCCAAATTGGTCTTCGTCGCAGTCGCAGATGCCTTCGCTGTCCACGGTGCCGTCACAGTTGCTGTCACGCCCGTTGCATTCCTTCGGTTCCGGATCGCCGGGGGTGGCGCTGCAGACTATGTCGTCGCCCTCGCAGGTCAGCGTGCCATCTTCTTCGCATACACCCTGGCCGGCCGAGCAGGGCTCGCCGTATTCGGGGTGTTCGCTGCTGCAGGCGTCGTCGTCATCGAACACGCAGGGGTCGCCGGCGTCGATATCGGGGTCGCACAGAAAATTGTCGGGACAGGATGTCGGCGGATTCCAGGCGCCGCAGTCCTCCTCGACCTCCACACATTCGATGTACTGATCGTCGCCGGAGCACTGGATTGCGCCGGGGTCACAGCAGTCGAGCTCGACATCGTCGCCGGTGTCGGTGGGGTCATCACCACCGGTGTCCTCCGGTGGGTCACCGGCGTCGTCGGGGATTCCCACATCCTCTTCTTCATCCTGGTTGGAGGTACTCGTCTCGATCGATCCTTCGGCACACCCTGCGAAAGCGATGGCGACGGCAGCGATAATGATGACGGTATGGCGATACATGTAATTTCACCGGGTCCAGATTCACAGCACCGGTTTCATGCTATCGGTGCATGCACCCGGCGGCAAGAGAGGTAGGTGGTGCGAAAGGTCAGTTGAAGACCATTGACACCGGCTCGTCCTCCTCGACCTCCGGTACCTTGCCCCAGTCTCGCAACTCGTCGGGAAGCTGCAGTTCGATCTCAGGCAGCCCGTCTTCGCCGTACAGCCCCTGGTAGGTGATGTAGCTGGTCATCACTTTGCGTACGTAGCCGCGGGTCTCGGCGTAGGTGATCGATTCGACGAAGGCGTCCACGTCGCGATCCGAGTAGCGCTCAAACCACGATTGCAGCGCCCCGGGGCCGGCGTTGTAGCCCGCCAGAGCCAGGGGGATATGGTCGGCCGCATGGGCTTCATGGATGCGAATGTACATGGTGCCCAGCCGTACGTTCGTCTCTTCGTCCAGGATCTGGTTTCGGGTCAGATTCTGCTCGTCGAAGAAGGTTCGCTCGGTGTAGCGGGCGGTACCCGGCATCAGTTGCATCAGCCCCATCGCTCCCGCCGGGCTGGAGACCTCGGGGCGAAAGCCGCTTTCCTGGCGCATGATCGCGTGTACCAGATGAGGCGAGACGCCGAACTCTTCGCCGTACTTGTGCGACAGCTCAAAGTAGTTGAGCGGAAACGCCAGCCCCCAGTCGCGAAGCGAGGAGTGAGTGGGGCCGTCCTCTTCGATGACGGACTTCATGATCCAGTGCGCCCAGTGCGGTTCGTCGACCAAAAGATGCAGCGCGGCGCGAAGCTGGGTGCCCCCTTCCGGTTCGGGGTGCACGTCGAGCTTCGAGCGCACCTCGTCGAGCGCCTCTTCGTACAGGCCCAGCCGGGCGAGTTCGGCGGCAGTAGAGAACCGGGGGTTGTCGGGGATGCGCAGCGTGGCCAGATCCTCGATCTGGTCGCGCGAAAGCTGTGCGGTTGGCCGGGGCACCCGCGCGGTCATGTCGGCGTCGTTCATCCGGGCGACCGCCAGGCGTCCGTACCAGGTCAGCGGTCCCTCATCGATGGTTTCTTGAAGCCAGCGCTGAGCCTTCTGTTTGTCGCCGGCCTTCAGGTAGTTGACCCCGACCCAGTAGCGAGCCTTCAGCCCGATGGTCAGCTCCGACTCGTCCTCGATGTCACTGTAGTGGTCGGCGACGGTCTTCATCGGCGGGATCGCCTCTTCGTAGTCCCCCTGCAGGTGGGCGCTGAGTGAATAGCGCTGCAGCGCATCGGGGACGCGGTCGTCGAAGGGATGGAGGGTGATCAATGTGGCGAACCGCTCCCGCGCCTCGTCGTGGCGGTTTCGGTACTGATGCAGCCGGGCGGCCTCGTACAGCGAGCGGGGACAGAGCCGGTGTTCGCGGTATTCTTCGCAGATACGGTCGTACAGCTCGATCGCTTTTTCGTCGCCGCCGGTGCGTCGTTCGGCGCGGGCCCAGCCGAAATACAGCCGGGGGCGCATCTTGTCGTCTTCGATCAGATTGTCGGCCTCTTTGAACAGATCGACGGCCTGCTCGCGGTTTCGCTGCTGTTCGTTCTGCAGCCCCTGCCGGTAACGGGTCCATCCCCGGATCTCACGGCCCGCCACCCCGCGGATCTGGGCGTTTTCGCGCGAAACCTGCTGGGCCTGGCGGAAGCGGCCCCGGCTGATCAGCGCCCGCATCCGGTCGATGCGATCGCCGAAGCGAATGATGGTGCGATCCATGCGGCTTTCGGCGCGTTCGATGCGGGCGGCGATGTTGTCGCTGCTTCGCCACCCGGCGGTCTTGCGGTAGATGCCGCGGTAGGCGAGCACCGCTTCGTCGTCGCGCCCGGCGTCTTCCAGAATCTCGGCTTCGGCAAAGCGAACCCGGTGCCGATCCCAGCCTCCGCTCAGTTCGTTGTGGCGGAAGTCGATCAGCTCTTCGAGCGCTTCGTCCACGTCGCCGTCGGCGGCGCGGTCTTTGGCCTGGCGGATATGCCCGGAGATGCCCATCGCGTCGTCGTCGACGCTGTCGCCGGAGCGGTTCAACTGGCTGCGTGCCAGCCGGCCGACCGTCGAGGGGTCATCGGCGAGCTGCTCCATCATCTCGCGGCCCGCCCGTGCGTTCGACCCGTCGTCATTGCACATCTTCATGCGGGCGAAGGCGTAGGCGATCGCCGGCTCTCCATCTTCGTGCACCTCCGGGGGCCCCAGCACTTCGGTGGCTTTGTCGAGCGCATCGTCACACTCGTCGTCCGCCAGAAGTTCCATCGCCTCGCGCCACTTCGGGTCTGGCACGTGGGGCTGCAGACGCAGGCGGGAGTCGCCGGCGGCGGCGATCTCATC
>SKMT01000421.1 GCA_007120915.1 Myxococcales bacterium
CGAAAAGGTGTCGACTTCACCGGGCAGATCGTCGGAGGTCAGCGCGGCGGTGTCGTCGCCGAACAGCAGCGAGTTGCCGTTGATGGCGTTGGCCTGGGTACGCTGAGACTGGAAGTAGGACCATTGCTGGTCGTAGTTGCCGGTGAAGTCACCGTCGCTGTAGCCGGAGCCGGTGCCGCCGAGCTCGGAGAAGTCTTCGACCATGGGCGGTTGAGAGTCGATGACGTCGACGGTGATGGTGGCGTCGTCGTCGCCGGTGTCGATGGTCAGCTCAACCTCACCCTCATCGCCGGCGAAGGTGACGTCGAAGTCGGCGAAGCGCTCGCCCTCGGCAAGCTCGATGTCGTAGGGGATCGACTCGACGGCGTCTTCGGGGTCGGCGTTGATGTCGACGGTGTGGCCGTCTTCGCCGGCGGGCACGCCGACTTCGAATTCGAACTGTCGAGTGGTGTCGACCAGGGCGGTGGGACAGCCGTCGAAGGCGTCGACGAACCGTGTGGTGTCGGTGTCGAAGGGGTGGATGTAGCCGGTGGTGGTGTCGCCGTTTAGTTCGGCGGTGATTTCGATGGGGTTTTCGCGCGGCTGGAGCGCCTCGATGTCGATGTCTGCGGTCTGGTCGCCGAGTTCGAATTCGACCTCGTCGGGTCCGTCGACGGCGTCGGTGTCGTCGTAGCTCAGATCGACAGTGGTGTCCGCCAGGGCCGGATAGGCCAGCTCGACGGTCAATGTGGCGGTGGATGCATCGGACGTGTCGAGCAGCTCCACGAAGAGGGGATCCGGGGAAAATCCGGAGAGTTCGGCGTCGTCCAGATCCAACTCGTCGGTGGGAACGCCCGGGCTCCAGGTCAGATTATCGATGGTGATCTGGTTGGAGCCGATGGAGCGCACCTTCATGTCGAAGTCGCCGACGACGTCGAGGTCATCGACGGAAAACTCGAAGACCTCGCCGAAGTCGTCGTCCTGGGTGCCGAAGATGGTAGACACGCCTTTGCTGTCGCCGTCGATGAGCAATTCGAGCTGGCGGATCCCGGAGCCGGTGAATGCCTGTTTCATGTCGATGGAGAAGGAGGTGATGCCACCGGGGATGTCTTCGGCTTCGATATAGCGGTCGCCGGAGGAGCCGAAGATCAGGGAGGTGCCGTTGATAGCGGGAGCGTTGGTGACGGGGCCGCGGCGCGCGTCGCGATACTCCCAGGTGAACCCGGCGTCGCCGACGAAGCTGCCGTCGTCGTAGCTGCCGGCGGGGGCATCGAGGTTGCTGAAGGTCTCGATGTTCGCCGTCAGTGGCTCGACCACTTCGAAGGGGACGGTCACTGTGCTGTCGCCATGAGTGAATACGGCCACGAAGATGCCGATGGTGTCACCGAGCTCAACATCGAACTCGGCGGTGCGCTCGCCGGCGTCGAGTTGAACCTGGTCGGTGTAGGTGGCGTCGGAGTCGGGGGCGATGTTCAGGTCGACGGTCTCCCCGCCGCTGCCGGCGGGCACGTTCAGCGATGCTTCGAGGGTGAACTCTTCGCCGGCGAAGAAGGCCGGCTGAGGCGCGGAGGCGTCGTCGAGGAAGCGTTCGGTGTCGGCGTCGTAGAGTTTGATTTCGGCGGAGACGCCGGGGTCGTCGGCCGAAGAGGCGTCGATGGTCACCGGGTCGTCAACCAATTCGTCGGCCGACAGCTCCACCGGTCGGGTCTGGTCGCCGGGTTCGAAGTCGATGGTATCGGGGCCGTCGACGATCGCGTCGCCGTAGTCCAGATCGAAGGTCATCGGCTCCTCGGTGGCGCGCACCAGCTTCAGATCAAAGACGTGCTGGGTGCCGGCGTCGACGTCGAGAAACCCGGTGGAGGGCTCGAAGCTGTCGAGCTCCGGGGGCCCGGCGTAGACGTCGTCGCCGTCACGGGGCTCCAGCTTGCTGTTGTCGTTGGCCCACCGCAGAACTCCGGCGATGTATTCGTAGGTGTCGCCGGTGTCGGGGAAGGGGTCGACCAGGTAGAAGAAGTTGTTGATGTGAAGGGAATTGTCGACGATGAACTCGTTGGTCGGCGCGGCGTCGCCGGGCCCGGGGGGCACGGAGGTGTCGGTCACTTCTACGTCTTCGATCTCGACGAGCACCCCTTCGAGTTGCTCCTGAAGCGGCCCGTCGGTAGCCACGTCGTCGGGGTCGACGGGGATGGGTTCAGGCACGTCGTCGCCGCTTGTGAGAATGTCGAGGGAATGGACGCCGCTGATCTGAATCTGGCCGAAGAAGTCCTGGACGTTGCCCACCACGTCGATGCGGTCGCCGGGGGCGGGGAAGTCCTCGGGGCCCACGGCGGCGCCGGCGCCCAGATAGACGTACAGCCCGCTGTGTTCGGGGCCGTCGAATTCATCGTCGTCGGGGTGCACCTGTACGAAGAGTCCCTCGGAGGGATGGACGGCGGTGACCAGCGCGTCTTCGACGGTCACCGCCTGGCCGGGGGAGATCTCGCCGGATTTGACTTCGTAGATGGAGCCGGGGCAGGGGCTATCGTCGGTGATTTTGTGGTCCGGGCACGGGCTGCAGGCATCGCCGATGCCGTCGCCGGAACTGTCGGTCTGGGAGGGGTTGTAGTCGTAGGGGCAGTTGTCCTCTTCGTTGGGGATGCCGTCGCCGGCCCAGTCGTTGGGGTCGATTTCGGTGCACTCCAGATCCTGGCTGAGGGGGCAGGGATCGCAGACGTCGCCCATGCCGGTGCCGCTGACGTCGGATTGCAGCCCGTTGTCCATGGGGCGGATGGGGTTGAAGTAGTCGGGGCAGTTATCCATCACGTCCGGGATGCCGTCGCCGGCGGAGTCTGACGGCACGCTGATGCCGTCGTATTCGGAGGGGCGCGACGGTACGCAGGTCGGCTCGTCTTCCGGTTTGTCGCAGAAGAAGAGGGGGTAGGAGTCGGGATGGATGGCGTCTTCGATGTCCTCGAGGGTCTTGCCGATGTCCTTTTCGATGCAGGCGCGCCGGTCGCGGTCGCACATCTCGAGTAGCTCACAGGAGTCAGTGTCGTCTTCGGCGGTCAGCCCCTCGACGATGTCGGCGTCGCCAAAAAGCGGCATCCCCCCGCGCATCACCAGCGCGATGTCGTCGACGGCCGCGTCGATGACCGCGCGGTAGGGCCAGCGGCCGCGGCTGTCGAAGATGGTGATGTCGGCGACGTAGTCCTCGGCGAGCCGTCCCAGCTTGTGTTCGGCGCCCATGGAGATGGCGGCGTTGTAGGTGGCCATCTTCCAGATTTCCCTGTCGTTGAAGGTGTGGTTGAAGTGCATGCGGTTGAGGTAGTCGGCGCATTCGAGCTCGCGGAGCATGTTCATCGAGCCGCTGGTCGACCAGTCGGTGCCAAGGGAGATGGGCACGCCGAAGCGGTGGTACAGCGACACGGGCGCGGTGTTGCCGTACAGATCAATGTTGGTGCGAGGTGACCAGACCAGGTTGGCGCCGCGGTCGGCGATCATGGCGACGTCGCGGGCGTCGACGGCAATACCGTGGATGATGGAGGTGTTCTCGCGGATCAGGTTGGTGCTCGACTCGCCGGCCAGGCAGTGCAGTTCGTTCTGCGCTTCGGCGTCGATGCCCTCGGACAGATGGGGCAGGTAGATGCCGGATTCGGCGTGGTGTTCGCCGTCGATGCCGGGATAGGCGCAGCCCGAGGAGAGATATACCGGGAAGCCCCCGTCGCCGAGCGGGAAGGTGCGATAGTTGACGTCAATGGTCTCCAGGCCCTCCGTTTCGTTGGCGTCATCCAGGTTTCTCAAAAGCCCGGTGGCGTTGGTGCCGCCTGTAGAGCCGGCGATGGAGGTGGCGCCGCCGAAGAGCATGCGCAGCTCACCGTACAACGCCACTTCGCGGTGGCCACCGCTTCGGGGCTGTGTGCTGATCTGGGAGTGGCCGCGCAACCCACGTCGCCAGTCGTGGCGGTGGTCGAACCGATCTTCGCCGTGAGGCTGGGGCCGGCCCTCCGCGAAGGTGAGATGGTCGTGGGGGTTGATAAGCCCCGGAGAGATCACGGCGTCGGGACAGGAGACGACCGTGGCGTCGGCGGCGGCCTCTTCGTCGGCGCATTCGCAGCCGACGCAGTCGATGGTGCGGTTCGGTTCGCCGTCGGCGCTCACCAGCATTGCGCCGTCGCGGTAGACGTCGTCTTCGACCAGCAGGGTACCGTAAAACAGCAGGTCATCCGATTCGCCGGGTTCAACCACGCAGCGCTGGTCGGGGGCCGGCTGTGGCGGCTCCAGATCACAGACGATGGACTCGTGAGGCTCGCCGGTGACGGGGTCGCGGAATTCGACGTCATCGTCGACGTCGTCGCCGGTGTCCGGCTCGTCCGTGTCGGGATCACCGGCGTCGACGTCTGCATCGCCCACGTCGGCGGGGTCGGTGGGCAAATCTTCTCCACCGCAGCCAATCGTGGCGGTGACAGCGGCCAAAAAAAGA
>SKMT01000204.1 GCA_007120915.1 Myxococcales bacterium
GAGACGATCGCCCGGGCCAGGCTGACCCGTTTTTTCATCCCCCCCGACAGCGTCGGCGGAAACTGGCGCACCGCATGGCCCAACCCCAGTTGCTCAAGAAGCTGACGGGCCCTCTCGCGCGCCTCCGTTCGTCCCATCGCCTGGTTCTCGACCAGCGGAAACGCCACGTTGTCCTGCACGCTCATTGAATCAAACAGCGCGTAGTTCTGGAACATCGTGCCCACCCGCTTTCGAAGCGCATCGAGTTTGGGTCCCTCCAACTTAGAGATGTCCCTCCCGAAGAGCCGAACCTCGCCCTTATCGGGCCTCAACAGCCCGTTCATGTGCTTGATCAGTACTGTCTTCCCCGAGCCCGACGCCCCGATGATGACCGTGATTTTGCCCGGTTCGATCTCCAGGTTCAGCCCGCGCAACACCTGGTCGTCGCCGAAGCTTTTGCAGACATTCTCCAGCTTCACGATCGGTTCACCGCTGTCGGTGTCCCAGCGTGTGACGTCGGGCACCAGCAGATTGCGCCGCTGTTGTTCACCTTCTTGCGTGTTCGATGATGTCACCGTCTGCCGCCTCTCTTAGAATGGGCGCCGATGTGTACTCACGTTCAACAACAACCCTACCCCGGCGAGCATCACCAACGAGCTGCTTCCCCCGTAGCTCATCAACGGCAGCGTCAGCCCCACCACCGGCAATACCCCGGTGACCATCCCCAGGTTGACCACCACGTGCCAGAAGTACATCGCCGCCACCCCCACGCAAACCAACGCCCCGAAGCGGTTGTCTGCCCGGCGCGAAATGTTTAACGCACAGACGATAAACGCCAGGTACACAAGAAGCAGGAATACCATCCCCACAAAGCCTCGCTCCTCGGCCCAGTTCGCCGCGATGAAGTCGTTTTCGTGCTCCGGGACGAATCCCTTCTGCACCTGCGTGCCCTCCAGCTCTCCTTTGCCCCACATCTGGCCCGAGCCCAGGGCGATCATCGACTGCTGCACCTGCCACGATTTGCCCTGGGCATCGGATTCGATGTCCAGAAACGTCGCCACCCGATCTTGCTGATAATCTTCCAGTACCACGTTGTAGCCCACCGGCAACGCCACCACCACCACCAGCGCCAGTGCGGCGAGACTCTCCCAGCGCACGCCCTCAAACAGCACCATCGACATGAAGATGGCCAGTATCACCAGCGATGTCCCCAGATCGGGCTGGTTGACCACCAGAAACACGCCCAGCCCCACCGCCGCAAACAGCGGCCACAACTGATGGAGGTGATATGAATCGTCCTGGCTGCGCTCATGGAAAAACCGCGCCGTCACCAAAATGATCGCCAGCTTCAACAACTCCGAGGGCTGCACCATAAACACCCCCAGATCCAGCCACCTCTTCGACGCGTTGACCTCGGTGCCCACCAGCGCCACCGCCACCAACAACGCAATGGCCACCCCGTAGACCACGTAGCTCCAGCGGATGAACACCCGGGTGTGCACAAAGGCCATCGCCAGGGCAATGACCGCGCCCCCACCCAGCCACACCGCATGTGCCAGGTGAAACGCCGTCGCCGAGTGCATCGACGCACTTCGCAGATTGATCAGCGACAGCACCGCCAGAAGCCCCACCACCGCCAGCAGCGGCCAGTTCAACAGGGAGATCCGCTCCCGCAGCTTGTCGCCGTTGTTGATCACGTCTCGTCGTCTCCGTCGAACTTCTCACCGAGCCGAATGCTCAGCGCCTCCGGCGTATCACGTGTCAGATAGCGATCCAGAATCTCCATCGCCACCGGTGCAGCGTCGCCTCCTCCACCGCCGCCGTGCTCCAGAAACACCACCAGTGCGATCTCCGGGTCGTCGTAGGGAGCGTAGGCCGAAAACCAGGCGTGGTTACGCCGGTGCAACTCCCGCTCCTCGTGGGGAATGCGCACCGTCCCGATCTGGGCGACCTGGGCGGTGCCGGTTTTGCCGGCCACTTCGGTGTGGCTCAACCTGCTGCCACGGCCAGTGCCCTGGGAGTCATGAACCACCCCTCGAAGCCCTTCCCGCAACACCTCCAGGTGCTCGTCGTCGATGTCGACCCGTTTGCGTACCTGCGGCTCGTACTCAAACAGCGTGTCCCCCTCTTCGTTTCGGATCTCGTCGACGATCTGGGGGTAATACAACTTCCCGCCGTTGGCGATGGCGCCGTAGGCCATCGCCACCTGCAGTGGTGTCGTCAGGTTGTCGCCCTGACCGATGATCGTATTCAGGTCGAAACCGCGCTGATAGCCCTCGGGGCTTCGTTCTTCGTGCCATTCACGGTCGGGCACTCGCCCTGCTTGCTCATGGGGCAATTCGATGCCCGTGTGCTCGCCGAATCCGAACGAACGGGCATATTCGGCCATCGTGTCGATATCGACCTTTTCGGCCAGCTCATAGTAGTAGACGTCGCAGGACTGCACCATCGACGAGTAGGCGTCTACCCGCCCGTGGCCCTGCTCTCTCCAGCAGCGAAATCGTTGATTACCCAGTTCATGGAACCCGCGACACGTCTCTTCGTCATGCGGCTCGTAGTGCCCCTCCGCAAGCCCCATCCAGGTGCCCACAATCTTGTAGACCGAACCAGGGAAATACCCGTTGACCGTCTTGTCCATCATCGGCCGGAAGGGATCGCTGTCGGTGCGCATCCGCTCCATCGCAGACAGCCGACCCGACCAGGCGTTGGGGTTGAAATGAGGCTTGCTGTACAGCGCCAGCACACTGCCGTCGTTCGGGTCGACGGCCACCGCCGCTCCGGCGGCGTAATCCTGCATCGCCTCGTCGATGATCACCATCAGATCGGCGTCGAGGTTCGTGACCAGGTCCCGCCCCGGGACCACGCCCACCTCCTGGTACTCACCGATCAGAAAATCCCGCTCCGCCTCACTGACCGGATTGCCCCGCGCGTCCACCACCTCACGGGACAGCCCCGGTGAGCCGTGCAGCAGCTCTTCGTACACCCTCTCCAGCCCCATCTGACCGATGAGATTTCCACGTCGATAGCCGTAGGGCTGTAACTCACGCAACTGTTCGGGGCCGACTTCGGAGACATACCCCAGCGCGTGGGCGCCGACATGATGCAGCGGATAGTAGCGCTGATGATTGATGCGTACTTCCACCCCCGGAAGCCGCATCTGATCTTCCTGCAGCCGCGCCACGTCACTGCGGGAGACGTCGCGACTGACCAGAACTTCGCCCTCCCGCGCATCCACCCGCTGGCGAAGCCGGTCGAGCTGCCGCTGCGAAAGGCTCAAGTAACGCTTGAGTAATTCATAAACCTCTTCATCGGCGTTCGCCAGAAAGATCGACGGCTGGATGTAGACGTCGAAGGAGGGGCGATTCGTCGCCAACTCCACACCGCTGTGATCCAGAATCTCCCCTCGCGGCGGCTGCACCTCTACCTGGCGGATGATGTTGTCCGTGCTGGCGTGGTAGTAGCGCTCCCCTTCGATAATCTGCAGCTCCCAGAGCCGAAGCCCCAGCGCCACGAACGCCACCGCACAGATGACGAACAGCCACATGTAGCGCCCTTCGTAGTGCGCCGTCGGCTTTTCCCTCCCTGCATTCGGCAGTTGTCTCACCGGCACAACCTCAACCTCAATTCAGCCCCGTGTCACCACCACGAGGATCCATCATTACATCGACGCGCGCAAATGCCTTGCCCACCAGAACCGTCGCCAACCCAACCACCGGCGCCGCCGCCCACATCTGCCAGCCCACCGATGCGGTCAGCCGGCTGCCCCCCTCACCGATCATGAACAGCGCCAGAAGCATCACGAACCCGTGCACCAACGCCGCCAACACGGCGGTGATCCCACGGGCTATGCCCCAGCCCCGCTGCAGACTGGAGCGACTGATCTGCAACATCAAAAACACCACTGCCAGCCCCAGGCTGTAGACTCCTGGCACCCCACCGATGAGCAACTCCACAGGCACAAACATCGCCGTCAAAATCAACCCCCCGGTCACAAAATCCCTGTCCAGCCCCAGATAAATTGCCAGAATCAGCGGGGTCTGAACCGCCCAGATTTGTACCGAGAACACCGACAGCAATACACTTTCGGCGACCACCATCCCCAGGGCAATCAGCAACAGCACCACGGCTGGCATCGCGAATCCTTGAGTTACTGGCCGGTGATCACGAAGACTTCTTCCAGACGCGCAAAATCAACCGCCGGCTCAACCGTGACATCCTGGTACAGTTGCTGTTCGTCCATCTCAACGTCTACCACCGTGCCGATGGGAAGCTCGCGCGGGAAAAACTCGCCCATCCCGCTGGTCACCAGCGTGTCTCCCGGCTCAAGGGCGTCGCGCTCTTCCATAAACGCCATCTGCGCTTTGTAGTCCGCCTCATGGCCCAGCCCCTTGACCACTCCCAGGGCTCGGTTGCGCTGGTTGATGGCATCGATACGGCTTCGCGGATCGGCGACCA
>SKMT01000571.1 GCA_007120915.1 Myxococcales bacterium
ACCCTTCGAGCTCCACTTCCACGAGCAGTTGCCGGGCGCGGTCGCGGATGTCTTCGCCGAACCGGCCGCGAGAGACGCCGGCGGGCATCATCACGTTTTCCAGCGCCGAGAACCCGGGTAGAAGGTGATGCATCTGGAAGACGAAGCCCAGCGTGGTGCCCCGGATTTCAGTAATCGCCGTGTCGTCGAGTTCAGCGGTGGACTCCCCGTTGACGAGAACCTGCCCCGAGGTGGGCCGATCCAGAAGCCCCATCAGGTTCAACAGGGTGCTCTTGCCGGAGCCGGAGGGGCCGACCAGCGAGGTCAACTCACCGGGTTCGATGCTCAGATCGACGCCGTCGACCGCCCGGGTGACCACTACGTCGCCGTACTCGCGCACTACCTGTTGGAGTTGGACAATCGGTTTATCCATGGGTGATCGCGTCCGCTGGGTCGAGGCGCGCCGCCCGTCTCGCCGGGCCCACCGCCGCCAGCAGGCCCACCACTGTGGCAAGCACTGCAGCAGCGACGAAAATCGTCGGTGACGGCTCGATGGGAAATACCGCTTCGCCGGCGTCGTCGCGCACAAATTGGTTGAAGCCGAGCGCCAGCGCCGTGCCGAATACAGTGCCGAATACAGAGCCGACCAGCCCCACCGCCGCTCCCTGGATAAGAAATACCCGCAGCACCGTGTTCATCGGCGCGCCCATCGCCCGCAGCACGCCGACCTGCCCCTGCTTCTGGACGACACTGACGATGAGCACGCTGGCGATTCCCAGGGCCACGGCGATGGCGACGAACACCGAAATGACCACTGTGGAGGCGGCCTGGGTGCTGAGAGCGCGCAGAAGGTCCTCGTTTCGCTCCTGCCAGCTTTCGACGTCGTGTTCGGTCAGCCCGTCGAGCCTGGCGGCGACATGGTCGGCGTCGAACAGATCGACGACGTTCATCTCCAGCTCCGTGATGTCATCGCCCAGCCCCAGCATCGACTGGCCGTCGCGCATGGAGACGAAGGCCCAGGTTTCGTTCGGTCCGCTGGCGCCGACGTCGAAGATCCCCCGAACGGTCAGAGAGCGGCTGTCGCCCTCGGCGACGGAGAACCGAATGCGGTCGCCCAGTTGCACGCCCAACTGGTCGGCCATGTCGGCGCCGATGACCACGCCGCGCTGGTCGACGTCGAATCGGCCCTCTTCGAGGCGCCCCTCGATGTCGATGACCCGCTGGTGCAACCCGGGCTCGACGCCGAAAAGCTGTGCCGGCTCACGGCGCTGTCCCCGAATCACCGTGGCCGAACCGGAGGCGACGGGGCTGACGGCGACGACGTCCGGGTCGGCGGCGAAAGCGTCGGCGATCGGTTGCCAGCCGTCGATGCTGTCGAGCGCCCGGGTGTGCGGTTGCAACTGCCGGGCGATGATCTCGCTGTCGTCGGCGTGGCGAAGCGGGTCGGGGCGAAGCTGCTCTTCGGGCTGGACGACCACGTCGGACTGCAGGCCCAGCGTCTGGTCGATGATCGACTGCTGAAGCCCGATGATCAGCGACGTCAGAAAGACGATGACCGCCACGCCCACGGCGGCCCCCCCGAAGATCAGAAGCGTCTGGCTGCGGCCCTCCTTCAAAAACCGGTAGGCCAGGAAGAATTCGATGGGCTTCATCGCTGACCTCCCGCCCGGTGGGCTGCCGGGGGTGGCTCGTCGACGGGGTCGTCTTGCGGGTCGAGCGGTTCGACGTCTTCCGGGGTCAACTGTACTGCGTCGCCGGGGCGGACCCGGTCACCGGACTCGACGTCGGGATCGGCGATGATTTGGTCGCCTATGTCGAGCCCGTCGGTGATCTGGACGAACTCGATATCGTCGATGCCGGTGTCGACGCGATGGGCGGTGGCGCGCCCGTCGTCGATGCGAAGCACCCAGGGGGAGGCGGTGTCGAGCCCGCGAACGGCCTGACGGGGCACGATCAGGGCGTCATCCTGGCGGTCGAGCTCGATGTCGACGGTCACCGTCATGGCGCTGCGCAAAAACTCCGGGGGCTCGTCGATGCTCAGTCGGGCGGTGATGGTGCCGGTCTCCGGGTCGACGGCGGGGTCGATGCGGTCGACGGCCGCCTCGAATTGTTCGGTGGGGTAGGCGTCGGCGGCGGCGATGGCGGGCTGGCCTGGTTGAAGCTGTGCGAGCTGGCGTTCGTCGGGCTCAATCAGGATCTTCTGTGGTCCTTCCAGCGCCAACGTGGCAATGACCCCGCCGGGCTGGACCGTGTCGCCGGGGTCGACTTCGCGGGTGAGCACCGTGGCGTCGGCGCCGGCGCGAATCGTGTAGTCGGCGAGCCTGTCCTGAGCGAGCCGATGCTCGGCTTCGGCGCGGGCAACCGCGGCGGCGGCCTGTTCGAAGTCGGTGCCATCTTCGGCGGCCTGCTCGTAGGCGGTGGTTGCGCGCTGCAGGTCCGACTGGGCCCGGTCAACGGCCCGGCGGGCCTCTTCGACGTCGATGCGCGGGCCCACGCCCTCCTCGTAGAGCTGGCGGGCGCGCTCGTAGTCTTCACGCGCCGACTCCAGCTCGCGCTGGGCCTGCTGAAGATCCTCGCGGGCTGTGGGCTCGCCGCGCTCTGTGACGGCGCGAAGGGTGGCACGTGCTTCTTCGACAGTGGCGCGGGCTCGCTCCACTTCCCGCTGGGCCTCCGTGGCGTCGAGTTCGGCGATGACATCGCCGGCTTCGACCCGGTCGCCCTGGCGAACCGGCACCGAGACCACCGGCGCTGCTACCTCAGAGGTGGCGGTGGGATTGTCGTCGGCGACGACCTGTCCGGTGGCGACCAGCGTGTCGATGACGTCGCGCTGCTGTGCATGGGCGACATCGACTGCCGGAGGCACGACCACAGCGAAGGTCAGCCAGACGAGGGCCGCAAGGGCAATCAGTACGCCCACTGCAATGGCGATTCGGCGTTTCATCGGCGATGGCGTTCCGGGATCGGGTGGAAGTGACACGCGACATCTTCCCAAATATCGACACCGACGACGGGCGCCC
Source organism: Myxococcales bacterium (assembly GCA_007120915.1). GTDB lineage: Bacteria > Myxococcota_A > Bradymonadia > Bradymonadales > Bradymonadaceae > SLJM01. The sequence continues at coordinate 2,997 of SKMT01000571.1, forward strand.
AAACTCAACGGGTTAGACCCGCGCCTGCCAAACCCGCTATGGTGCGCGGTGGACTGATCGAAGAGGCTGAACCAGCTTTGAGGCACCACGATGAACCGACTGATTTCGCTGATGTTGGCGCTCACTGTCGCCGCTGCACTGGGCTGTGGTGAGGATGAGCCCGAGGGATTGCCCAATGCATCGCCCGGGGATCTGAGCGCGGAGCGCGTCGACTGGGTTGTGCACGGGATGTACTGCGAGGGCGAAGAGGTGCTGCGCATGGTGGGCACCGTCGACGAGAACGACGAAGCCTACGAGACCCGGTACATGCGCGGCGACGAGTGCGTCGACGAAGGCGACCCGTTCTGGGACGAAATCCCCGAGATCGACGGCGATGACGTCACTGTCACCGTCGGCGATGGCGAACAGAGCGATTTCACCGCCGAGTTGGCCGATGACGATGCCATCCGTCTGGTGGAGCGCGACGGTGACGACGAGTTGTTGATGCGGCGAGTCTACCCCGGGACCAACCCCACGCCCAACCCGGAGCTGTCGGACATCGACCTGGCCGGTGAATGGTGGATGGAGGGCTACCCCTGCCATGAGGAAGAGGTGCCCCAGGTGGTGCGCATCATCGACTCCGCCGGGGCCGACCTTCACTTCTCGAAGGTGCTTGGCGACGAGTGCATCGGCGACGGGGAGAGTTTCATCGACGCCACCCGCGATGGAACGTCGCTGTCCGGAGAGGCCGAGTTTACGGAGAGCGGCGATTTCAACGATTTCGATTTTGGGGATGATGATGAAAACGGCGAGGCGGAGGTGCCCACGGAGGTCACCGGCACGGTTCACCGAGAGGATTTTATGCGGCTGACCGTGTTGGAGACGCAGGCGGTGAATTTGCGGCGGGTGGTTGCTGATGGGCCGGAGTGACCTACCGAAACGGTCCTTCGATCTCGGAGGTGATCCAGCCGCCGTAAAACGGGTTTGACTCCCCTTTGGCGACTTCCCCGTCGACCATGCAGGCGTCGACGCGTTGGGGGTAGAAGGCGACGAAGTCGCGGATTGCTTCGTAGCGTCGTGTCGGTTCGGGGTAGTACCAGGCGGCGCTTTCGATGACCTCGTCGCCGACGTACAGGTCGAAGTGCACGGCGATGCCTTTCCACTCGCAGAAGGTGGTGTGGTCGGTGGGTTCGAGCAGTTCCAGCCGGATCGCCTCGGGGGGGATGTAGTAGTTGGGCGGGTGGCCCATCTCCAACACGCGACGGGCGCGGGTGGTATCGGCGATAGTGCAGTTGCGGTGGACCACCTGGATGCGACGAGGAGTCGGTTCCACCGCCGGAGTGCGCGGATACTCCCAGATCGACTGGCGGCCGGTGGTGCGGTGTTGTCTCATCATGACATCCTCCGGGGGGCGAAAAGTAGCGGGAAAACCCCGGTTCAATTGTAGGTACGGCAGAGT
>SKMT01000051.1 GCA_007120915.1 Myxococcales bacterium
GATCACAAAGATGTCGGCGATCTCCATCAGCCCCGCCTTGTCGGCCTGAATGTCGTCGCCCAGCCCGGGGACCAGTACCACGAGGCTGGTGTCGGCGAGGCGCACAATCTCGACCTCGTCCTGGCCGACGCCGACAGTCTCGACGATGATGACGTCAAAGCCCATCGCGTCGAGCACCTGAACCATCGCCGGGGTGGACCGCGACAGCCCGCCCATGTGCCCCCGGGTGGCTACGGAACGGATGAAGACCCCGTCGTCTCCGGCGTGCTGTTGCATCCGGACCCGGTCGCCCAGGATCGCGCCACCGGAGAAGGGGCTGGTCGGATCGACGGCGATGCAACCGACGGTCTTGCCCTGGGCGCGGTAGCGATCGATCAGTTGGTTGACCAGCGTCGATTTTCCGGAGCCGGGATTGCCGGTGACCCCCAGAATGAAGGCGTCTCCGGTGTGTTCGAACAGCTCGCCCAGTGTATCGCGAGCGGCGGTGGAACCATCATCGACAAGTCGCATCAGCCGGGCGGCAGCGCGTCGGTTCCCCGCCAGAATTTCCTGGCTAAGTGGTCGATCCATCAGTTACCGCCGCGCCCGTACTTCGCGTCGCAGGCTTGCTGCACGAACTCGATGACCTGTGAGGTGTTGGTGCCGGGGCGGAAGATCTCGCGGACCCCGGCGTTCTTCAGCCCTTCGATGTCGTCTTCGGGGATGATCCCACCGCCGAACACGAAGATGTCGTCGGCGCCCTGGTCCTCGAGTAGTTCGACGACCTTCGGCATTAGCGTGTTGTGAGCGCCTGAGAGAATCGACAGCCCGATGCCGTCGACATCCTCCTGGATCGCCGTCTGGACCAGCGCCTCCGGGGTCTGGTGAAGCCCGCTGTAGATGACCTCGAAGCCGGCGTCGCGAAGCGCTCGTGCAATTACTTTCGCACCGCGGTCGTGGCCGTCGAGCCCCGGTTTTCCGATCAGAATACGATACGTCGTCGGTGCACTGGTGTCGGAACTCATCTCGATGCCCGTTTTGGTGAAGTCAGCTTCCCTGAAAGTCAGCAGAACGTCGGTCGAGAAATGCCTCCATCCCTTCGCTGCGATCGTGGGTGTCCCACAGATCGGCGAAGGCCTGAATTTCACCGGCGATACCTTCCTGCAGGGTGGCGTCTGCTCCCTTGCGCATCACTGTCTTGGCTTTCGCCACGGCAACAGGCCCATTGGCGGCGATAGTGGAGGCGACGTCGAGCACGCGGTCGAAAAGCGCGTCGTCGTCGACCACTTCGATGCCAAGCCCGATGGCGGCTGCTTCTTCGGCGGAGAGCTGTTCGCCCGTAAAGACGAGCCGACGCGCCTGATGCCAGCCGATGGTGCGTCCCAGTCGTTGCGTGCCGCCGAACCCGGGAATGATGCCCAGACCGACTTCGGGAAGCCCGACCTTCGCGCTTTCGCTCAGGTAGATAAGGTCACAACTGAGCGCCAGTTCCAGACCGCCGCCGAGGGCAAATCCGTTGACCGCAGCAATGGTGGGCACTGGTAGCGATTCGATGGCGTTCATGGTGCGATGGCCCAGCCGGCCGAACTCTTCGGCTTCCTCAGCCGTCATCTCTTTCATCGCCGCGATGTCAGCGCCGGCGACAAAGGCCCGGCCTTCGCCGGTGATGATCAGAGCCCGAAGCTCGTCGCTGTCCAGGTCGGTGATCAGCGCTACCAGCTCGGAGAGCACGTCCTTATTGAGCGCGTTCAACGCGTCGGGCCGGCTGATCGTAAGCTGGGCGACGCCGTCGTCGTGCCATTCAAATTCGAGATAGTCGAAATCATCCATTTCAGTGCTCCTGCATCATTCGTAGGTGTAGAATCCACGGCCTGTCTTCTTGCCGAGCCACCCGGCGTCGACGTAGTTGCGAAGCAGGGGGCAGGGCCGGTACTTGGGGTCACCCAGGTTGTCGTGCAGCACTTCCAGAATCGACAGGCAGGTATCAAGCCCGATGAAATCGGCCAGCGTCAGCGGGCCCATCGGCTGGTTGGTACCCAGCTTCATCGCCGCGTCGATGTCCCCGGCGCTGCCGATGCCCTCGTGGTAGGCGAAGATCGCCTCGTTGATCATGGGCATCAGAATCCGGTTGACCAAAAACCCGGGGCTGTCCTGGGAGAACACCGGGGCTTTGCCCATCTTTTCGGTAATGTCTTCAACGATGCGGGAGGTCTGCTCGGAGGTGGCCAGCCCCTCGATCAGCTCCACCAGCCGCATGATGGGCACGGGATTCATAAAGTGCATGCCCATGAACTTGTCAGGCCGGCTGGTGGCAGCGGCCAGTCGCGTGATGGAGATGCTGGAGGTGTTCGACGCCAGAATCGCGTCATCGCCGACGATCTCGTCGAGGCGTCGGAACAGATCGAGCTTGATCTCCTCGTCTTCGACGATCGCTTCGATGACGAGCTGGCGGTCGCTGAATTCGGTCAGCTCTTCGGCGGTGTCGAGCCGGTCGAGCGCGCCGTCGCGCACGTCGGGATCGATCTTCTCCTTGCTGACCAGCTTGTCGAGGCTCGACTCGATGCTGTCCATGGCGGCGGCGACGGCGTCGGAGTCACGGTCGTAGAGGGTGACCTCGAACCCGGACATCGCGGTGACCTGAGCGATGCCGTGGCCCATCTGGCCGGCGCCGACGACGCCGATGCGTGAGATATCCTTTTCCATGGTTCTCTCCTGGGTCGAAAAAGCGTTGAGTTGTGGATACTTCGGGGGCTCGCCGCCGGGGTACCACGGTCAATTCTGGGCGGTCAACTGCGCCGGCGGCGGCCCCGCGGCATCACTCCATCGCTTTTCTGCGCTTGCTAATCACCTCGTCGAGCGAGATTTTGCCGGGGCCGGTGAACAGGAACATCACGAAGATGGTCAAAAACACCAGTGCCAGCTCGGTGTCGCCGAACCCGTCGCCCCACATCACAAAGTGCGCGTAGGCGGCCACGCTCATGTTGATGATCAGCGGAATTGCGGCCAGACGGGTCATCAGGCCCACTGTGATCAGAAGGGCGCAGACAAACTCCGCGAGGATGACCAGGCCCACCGCCAACGCGCCCGGTAGCCCAAAGAACATCCCGTCCCAGCCCTCGGCGCGTTCACCGAAAGCCTGGATTTTCGGCCAGCCATGGGCAAAGGCCATCATCAGCCCTGCGGATACACGCATGATCAGCAGGCCAATGTCCGAGAAGAGTCCCTTCTTGTCGTCGTCGATCATGAATTCCATGGGGGTACGTCCTTACTGCTTGGGAAAAAAGAAAATGCGGCAGCAAATGCCGCGGCGGGTCAAACGGATCAATCAGATCTGAATCGTCGGTCGATGAGGCTGTCTACGGAAAATCTGCCGGGGCCGGTCAACACCAGAGCCAGCGATGCGACGCCGAAGTACAGCGCCGGCACGCGGGTGGCAAAATCCTCACCGGCAAGCCCCACGAAGGCGGCGATGACCATGGTGATGACGATGGGAATCGCCGACAGACGGGTCAGCGCTCCGGCGGCGACCAGGAGGGCACAGACGACTTCGGCGAACACCAGCAGTCCTGCCGCCAGCTCCCCGGGCATGCCCATGAATCCGTCTCGTATCTCCACCTGACCGGCGAAATCGGTCACCTTGATCAGACCGTAACCGAGGAACAGCGCCAGGCCGGTCCACAGGCGCAAAAGCAGAAGGCCGAGGTCGGAAAGAAGTCCCTTCTTTTCGTCGTCGATCAAAAATTCCACGGGTACATCCGTACTGCCTCAGGTGGGGGGAATAGGGCGGAAAGCCGCAGCCAACGTGTGTGCAGCGCAAGGAATGTCAAGTGTCAGCCGGTTTGCTCTTGCACTGCAGCCCGTTCGTCATTATGCTCCCGGTGTCTTGTTAGTAGTCACTCACTTAACCGCTGCGAGGAAGAGATGGGCAAAGTCAACGAGAAGATGCGCAAGTTGGTCAAAGAGCTTCAAGAGAAGCGCGAAGACGTCAAAAAAATGGGCGGTGAAAAGCGGGTGAAGCGCCAGCATGACCGCGGCAAAATGGACGCTCGCCAGCGCATTGAGTATTTGTACGATGACGGCACGTTCACCGAGTTTGGCCGTCACGCCTTCTTTCACTCCAACGGAGAGCCCGTACCACAGGACGACGTGCGAAGCCCGGCGGACGGGGTGATCACCGGTTTTGGCAAAATCAACGGGCGCACCGCCGTGTGTGCTGCCTACGACTTTACCGTGCTCGGCGGTTCCATCGGCGACGTCAGCGAGCGAAAAGTGACGCGCTGCCGGGAGTTCGCGCTCAAAAACCGGGTGCCCATGATCTGGCTGATCGATTCCGCCGGAGCGCGGGTACACAGCGGATCCGGGATCGACGGCGAAGAGATCTCGATGTTCGCCGACAGCGGGTATTTGTTTCGCGAACAGGTGACGATGAGCGGCGTCGTCCCC
>SKMT01000129.1 GCA_007120915.1 Myxococcales bacterium
ATCTCGGCGGTGATCTGTTCCCAGCGGTCGAGTCGCCGAAGCTGGCCGGTCTCCTCGAGCAGTTCGTAGGCGGCGTCACGCATTGAACTGCTGCTGCCGACGCGGGCACGTTCGGCCAGATCGTCGCGGAATGTGGCGTTGATATGCTCGGCGATCAACGCCTGGGCGTCGTCGCCGTCGGAGGAGCTGGTGAGTCTGTCGCCAAGTCGCTGAACCAGCATCGGGTCGTGGGCGTAGCGGCTGTCCAGGTCGATGATGCCGGCGGCTTCGTCGACGATGTCCACCGAACGATTAGCCTGCAAATTGGCGTCCAGCGCCAGGTAGCGCAGGTGGGGGTTGTCGGGGTCCTCTTCCAGAAATTCGTCCAACGCCGAACGGTCGCCCGCTTCGGCGCGTTCGACGGCGTCGGCGATCTCTTCGTCTTCCAGAAGAGCCTCGCGCTGATCGTCGATGGCGGCGGCCTGGCGCTCCCCGGAGATCACGAAGGAGAACACCGCCACAGCCAGCACGGACATCACCATCACCATCATCGTCAGCGCAGCGGCGATGCGCCGCTCCGTCTTTGGCAGCCCGGCCCAGAAGTCCCACAGCCCCACGCCGGCCTCACCGAATTTGGTGATCAGCGTGGTGGCGCCGGCCCCGGCGTGTTCGATGACTTTGCGGGAGCCGACTTTGGCGGTCTCCAGTGTCGATTGGGCGACGGGAGCGATGCTGTCGGCGGCCTTCTTGGCGGCGGGACCGATGCTTTCGGCCGCCGATTCGACGCCGGGACCGATCGCTTCGGCAGCTTTCTTGCCCGACGATCGGGCCTTGTGGACCGCGTCGTCGATGCGCCGGGTGATGTTGTCGGCAGCGCCGGGCTCGTAGTCTGCGACAGCGGCGATGGATTCGATCACCGCCGAGGCGTCCGGAGGGCGGTCGTCGGCATCTTTTGCCAGCAGGGTGTTGAGCAGCAAATCCAGTGGGCTCGGCACGTCGCAGTGCTCGGAGACCGAGGGGATCGGCTGGGTGATGTGCTTGCCCATCACCCGGGCGATGTTGTCGCCGTCGTAGGGAGGTTGACCGGCGAGCATCTCAAACAGCACCACGCCCAGCGCGTACAGGTCGGTGCGAGCGTCGACGTCGTCGCCGGCGACCTGTTCGGGGGACATGTAGTGGGGGGTGCCGTAGATCATCCCCTCGCGGGTCAGCCGCGTCTGTTCGCCGTCTTCGTCTTCCTGGGCGGAGGCGATCAGCCGGGCGATCCCGAAGTCCATAATTTTGACGGTGTCGGCCTGGCCGCCGCGCTCGATGAGCATGATGTTTTCGGGCTTCAGATCGCGGTGGACGATCCCGCGGTCATGAGCGTCGGCGAGAGCCGAAGCGGTCTGGCGGGCGATGTGCAGCGCCCGGTCCAGTTCGAGCTGTCCCTCTTCGGCGATGACCTCCTTGAGGGTTTGGCCCTCCAGGTACTCCATGACCAGAAAGAAGGAGCCGTCGTCGCGTTGGCCGAAGTCGGTGGCCTGACAGACGTTGGGGTGATCCAGCGCGGCGGCGGCGCGGGCTTCGCGCTGAAACCGGGCGATCATCTCCTCGTTGTCTAGCATCTGCTGATGGAGCACCTTGATGGCGACGGTCTTCTCCATCATCACGTGCTCGCCGCGAAACACCTTGCCCATCGCCCCTTCACCGAGGGTCGAATCGATGCGGTAGCGGTTCGACAACAGCTCGTCGTCGCCTTCGACGAAGCGGACATCGTCGCCGTTTTCCGGCGCTGATGCCTCCTGCTGCTCGTCGTCACCGGATGTCGATTCCAGCGAGGAGTCGGTCATAGTCGTGGTGTCGCCACTGACTTCTACGGATGGTTACTGCTCCCGTTGCCGGCCCGACCGGGGGAGCAATCTCAACGTTGTGCTACCCGAAATTTGTAACAGTTGTGGCGGTTGGTGAACAGGGATGTTGGGCTCTGGGCGCTGGATGCTGGGTGCTGGGCTCTGGGACTGAGACACTACAACCCGCCAAGTCCACTACGACTCCTGAGATTCACCGCTCAATAAGCCGCGTGGAGGTTTCGATGTGCAACTCGAAGTTGTACTCGCGGGTCACCTCTGGTTCTTCGTCGTCGTCGCCGGGGCGGATGGAGGTGGTGGTGCCGCGGGTGTGGGCGTCGAACTGAGAGGAGACGATGCGCCCGGCGTTGGGGTCGAACAGAAGCCGGGTGGTCGCTTCGCCGTCGGCGCTGCCTTCGTTGATCATGTGGATGGGCGCGTAGGTGCCGTCGGCGTCGATCTGGTGGTCCACCGTAAGCAGTGCGCACCAGCCGGAGGGGCATTCTGCCCAGGATTCGAACTGGTAGGTTGCGTCCAGGTCGAGGCTGCGGTCGTTGTCGTCGTCCTCGAGGTCGACGGTGATGGTGTCGGTCCAGGAGTCGCCGGGCTCGACGGGATCTTCGGGAAGCAGGGGGCTGGTGTTGGCCAGAAGCCGCATCATCTCCTCGACGCTGGCGCGAAGAAGCGGTGACGTCGGGGGGTGAACCCGTACATCCGTGATCTCACCGCGCTCGCCGAGCAGGAAGCTGAAGGTGGCGTCGCGCAGCAGGGAGTGCATCCGGGCCGGGTCGTTCAGCCCCGAGGGTTGTTCGAAGCGCGCGGCATAGTCGGTGACGGTGACGATCATCGGCTCGCCGCCCTCGATGTCGTCGTCCACCTCGGTCAGCGGCCAATGGGGAAGCCTGTCGCGGCGTTGCATGCTCGTCGGGGTGTATTCGACGACCAGCCCGGAGCGGTAATCGGGTTCGAAGTGGGGGCTGTAGTCGTTGGTGATCTGCAGCCCGGAGACGACCTCGAATGCCACGGGCTCGTCGGTATTCAGCCGCAGCTCCACCGGTTCGTCCGGCGCGTCTTCGTCGACGTCGATCTGGTCCGGATCGTCGATGACCGGCGGGGCCTCCTCGGTGTCGGCGGCGCCGAGTTCGGGGAAGTCGTCGAACGGAGAGTCGGCGGCGGCCGGGGCTGCCAACAGAAGCACCGCCATCGCGGCGGCGAGCGACGAGAGTCGAATGTGGAGGAAATGATTCATGGTTTCGATGGTGTTGGTACGGAACATCCCGCGGTGGCGCACGGTATCAGATCGGAGATGCATAGGGCCACCCGGACGTCGAAGTGGGGTCGTGAGGTCGTGAGATTATCCGAGAATCAGTGCTCGACCCGTAGCCCCGGGCCACGCGTAGTTTGCGTGCCCGGGGATCGGAGGTTCGCGCAACCACCGGTACTGCCGATGGCCGGGAGTCCATCGTCACCGCTAAGGCAAGTGCTCGTGGACGCTGGGAAATCCACGACCCCTTGTTGTACAAGGACCGTCGCGGATTTGAACGATGTCGACCGAGGCAGACATGGGCAGTATCAAAAATTGGCGGATCAGTTCGGCTCTCGCTGTGCTGTTGCTGTTGGCAATGGCGCTGGGAACGGGCTGCGACGGCTGTCCCGGCGATGACCGGGATGATCTGGAGCAGATCCGCGCCGACGGCGAGCTTGTCGACGAACAGACCGTCGCCGTGGTGCGGATGGCCAGCTTCGACTGGAATCATTTCGACACGCAGCACTGGATCGCCGAAGGGGTGGAGGCCGGGGTGTTTCGCGACCGCGACGATTTGGAGCACGGCATCCCGGACAACCCGACGCGCCAGCTCAGAGAGTTCGTCGAGGCGCTGATCGGCGATGAGATGGAGCGGCTGAACTGGGAGGGCACCGTCGATGTGGTCGTCTGGAAGCCCGACGACGAGGACCAAACGCTGCGGTGGGCGGTGAGCATTCCCCGCGGCGCGGCGGGGTTTCCCCCTGCCGGGCAGGACCAGTTCAGCCGCGGGGGCAGGCTCGTCGACGCCGACGGTGAAGAGGGCGCGATGGTGTATCGAAGCGACTCCGACGACGGGCACACCTGGCTCGCTGACGTCGAGTCGGCCACCGACGACGGTGAATCGGCGCTGCTGATCTCGAACTTCGCCGAAGGGATCGCCTCGTTGCCGCCGGCCGTAGAGCTGACGGGCGCGTCGGCAAACAAGCCCGTGGAGGCATATCTGTGGCCCACACGCACCGGGCTGGTCGACCGCTACGAGATGGCCGGTGTGGTGGTGGATCGGGAGTTGGCGGTGGGCGGGCATGACCAGCCGGCGGTGCGGCTGGGCGTGATCCACGCCGCAGGTCAGTTGATGTACGCGCTGGGTGAACCCGACAGTTGGCCCGAGCAGATTCGGCTGGCCATGGACGTCCAGCGCGACGAGGAGACCGACGGCGCCGAATCGGTGGAGTTGATCGGCGATGTCGACGGGTCTCAGACAGAATTGCTGTCGCTTCTCGCGGAGGCGATGGACGGTGAGTCGACTCGGCGGCTTGAGCGGTTTGACGACGACAGCGCCCAGATCGACCTGACGGCCGAC
>SKMT01000084.1 GCA_007120915.1 Myxococcales bacterium
GCGCCCGATGTTCTACTACATCAGCACCGACGGCGCCGAACGCGACGAGATCCAGCAGTTCATCGAGTTTATCTTCGACGAGGCGGGATCGCTGATCGAGTCGGTGGGCTACGTCTCGCTTCCCGACGAGACCTACGAGCTGGCCGCCCAGCGGTTTGACCAGCAGGTGGTGGGCACGGTGTTCGAACATATCGACGGCGCCGAAGTGGGGCTGACCGCCCAGGATCTTCTGGAAGCCGACGATGAGCTCGTCGAGGCGAACTGATGGATGGAGCCAGTCCGGACTCCCGGTCACAATCCAACCGGCGAGCTCTCTCCGATATCCGGGGAGAGCGCGCCTCGGGGCTAAGAGAGCGCGTCATCGAAGGGGGATTGTTCGCCTGTGCCGCCGCCTCGGTGCTGACCACACTGGGCATTGTGGTGGTGCTGTTCATGGAGGCGATTCCCTTCTTCTTTGACGTGTCGCTGTTGGAGTTTTTCGGCAGCACCCAGTGGACTCCGCTGTATGCGGACGCCAACTTCGGGGTGTGGCCGCTGGTCGGTGGCACCCTGTTGGTGACGGTCATCGCGATCAGCGTGGCGCTTCCCTTCGGGCTTCTGGCGGCGATCTATCTGAGCGAGTACGCCTCCGAGCGCGCCCGCAAGATCTTCAAACCCATGCTCGAGATCCTCGCCGGGGTTCCCACCATCGTCTACGGCTACTTCGCGCTGGTGTTCGTCACCCCTCTTCTGCAGCAGGTGATCCCGGGGATGGGCGGGTTCAACGCGCTGAGCCCGGGCATTGTGATGGGGATCATGATCATCCCCATGATCTCGTCGCTGAGCGAAGATGCTCTGCACGCGGTGCCAGACCGGCTTCGCGAATCGTCCTATGCGCTGGGGATCAACCGCATCCAGACCATCTGGTACGTCACCCTGCCCGCCGCGCGCTCCGGGATTGTCGCCGCCACCACCCTGGCGGTCTCCCGGGCGATCGGTGAGACGATGATCGTCGCCATCGCCGCCGGTCAGATGGCAAACCTGACGATGGATCCGAGAGAGTCGGTGCAGACGATGACCGCCTACATCGTGCAGTTGTCCACCGGTGACGTCCCCACGGGAAGCCTCGAATACCAGACGCTCTTTGCGGTGGGTGCGCTGCTGTTTTTGATGACTTTCGCGATGAACGTCATCGGCCAGTGGTTCGCCCGAAAGGTACGCAACCAATGATGAACAAAGACCAGAGAATCGGCGGCCGGATCGCCGAGTGGGGATTCCGAATTGTATGCCTGGCGGCGGTGATCATCCCGCTGTTGGTGCTGGCGACGCTGATCGTCGACGTGGCCATCGACGGCGCACAACGGCTAAGCTGGGAGTTTATCTCAAGCTACCCCTCCCGAATCCCCGAGCAGGCCGGTGTGCTGCCGGCGCTGGTGGGAAGCCTGTTCGTGATCGCCTTGACCGGACTGCTGGCGATCCCCATTGGCGTGGCCGCGGCGGTGTATCTCAACGAATACGGCAAGAACAGTTGGGTCGCCAACATCATCGAGATCAACATCGCCAACCTCGCCGGGGTCCCCTCGGTGGTCTACGGGCTTCTGGGGCTGGGGCTGTTCGTTCGATTCGCCGGGATGGGCCGAAGTGTGCTGGCGGCCGGATGCACGCTGGCGCTGCTGATTTTGCCGATCGTGATCATGGCCTCTCGCGAGGCGCTGCGCTCGGTGCCTGGCTCGCTTCGTGAGGCCAGCTACGGGCTGGGGGCAACGAAGTGGGAGACCATCCGCCAGGTGGTGTTGCCGATGGCGCTTCCCGGCATCCTCACCGGCACCATCCTGTCGATCTCGCGGGCCATCGGTGAGACGGCACCGCTGATTGTGGTGGGAGCCGTCGCCTACATGACCTTCTTGCCCGACGGGCTCGACTCGTCGTTCTCGGTGCTGCCCATCCAGATCTACGACTGGACCACCCGTCCTCAGCCCGAATTCCTGATCAACGCCGCCGCCGGCATCGTCGTGCTCCTGTCGGTGATGCTGTTGTTGAACGCCGCGGCGATTCTACTTCGCAACAAATACCAGAAGCGGATGTACTGACCCGGGCGCCAACCCGGCGAACTCCGCAACACTGAGAGGTGAACCATGTCCACGACTTCAACCAAGCTGAGCGTCTCCGATCTGGACGCGTCCTACGGCGACCACCAGGTGTTGCACTCCATCGACATGGACATCCCGGCCAAAGAGGTCACCGCCCTGATCGGCCCCTCGGGATGTGGCAAGTCGACCTATCTGCGCTGTCTGAACCGAATGCACGAGCTGACCACCGCCGCCACCGTCAACGGCACCGTTCAGTTGGACGGCGCCGACATTTACCACGACGACATCGATCCCGTGTTGCTTCGTCGCCACATCGGCATGGTCTTCCAGAAGCCGGCGCCATTTCCGACCTGGAGCATCGCCGACAACGTGCTCGCCGGGCTGAAGCTTACCGGCGGTGTGCCGGACAACGCCGACGAAATCGTGGAGAAGGCGCTCAAAGGCGCAGCGCTGTGGGAGGAGGTCAAAGACAAGCTCGACAAACCCGGCACCAGCCTCTCCGGCGGCCAACAACAACGGCTGTGCATCGCCCGGGCCATCACCGTCGAGCCGGACGTACTTCTGATGGACGAACCCTGCTCGGCGATCGACCCCGTGGCCACCGCCCGGGTCGAAAACCTGATTCATGAGCTGGGCGAGAACTACACCATTGTCGTGGTCACCCACAACATGCAGCAAGCAGCGCGCATCTCCGACAAGACGGCCTTTTTGATGATGGGTGAGCTGGTGGAGTTCGACGAGACTTCGAAACTTTTCAGCAATCCCTCCAAACAAGAGACGGAAGACTACATCACCGGGAAGTTCGGCTAACCCCCGCAATCGCTCCCTGACTCAAAGGAACGCGCCCATGACGCCCAAGCACACCGTTCAGGCATACCAGGCCGAGCTTCAACAGTTGCGCGACCGACTGGAGGCGATGACCGAGCTGGTCTACGACATGATCGCCAACGCCCGCGAGGCGCTGAAGACCGGAGATGTCGAGCTGGCCGAACAGACCGTGCAGCTCGACCACCAGGTCAACCAGCAGGAGGTCGAAATCGACCGGTTCTGCCTGGAGATTCTGGTGCGACGCCAGAGTGTGGCCGGCGATCTGAGGTTTATCCTGGCGGCGATGAAGATGGTCACCCAACTGGAGCGCATCGGCGATCAGGCCGCCAGCGTCTGCCACGCCGTCACGGACCAGCCCCCGGGGCTGCAGCCCGCCGGCGCCGATCTGGTCGATGATGTCGCCCAGGCGGCCAAGACGGTGATCGACAAGGCGATCACCGCCTTTCTCCAAGAAGGTGTGGACCTGGCGTTCGAGGCCATCGACGCCGACGACGACGTCAACGAAGAGTACGACCGGGCAAGCCGCAAGCTTTTGTCGCAGATGAGCGACGGGGAGCTGGCGATGGAAACGGGCATCAGCATCCAGAGCATCGCCAAGCGATTCGAGCGCATGGCCGACTGCGCCACCAACATCGCCGAGGCGATCATCTTTGCGCTCGACGCCCAGGATATCCGGCATCGCGACAAGCTGGCGTCCGCTCCCACGGGAAACAAGGTGTAAAAGCTAATGCCTACACGTCACCGCCCTGTATCTTACTGCCGCTCACACAGACTTGACCCTGCAGTAGCATGCGCCCAATTGGAGTATGGGGAAGATTGATGAAGACCACAGTAAACATCTCCGATTCGCTCTTTGAGGAAGCAACGTCGATGGCCGCCGAAACGGGAACAACCTTTCGTGATCTGGTCGAGCAAGGCCTGCGCAGGGTGCTCGATGAGCGAGATGCGGCAGAGGATTTTGAGCTAAAGGACTGCCGTGTCGACGGCGAGGGGCTCTCCGCAAGATACCGGACGGCTTCCTGGTCCAAGATCCGTGATACTGCCTACGGGGAAGAGGCGGTTGCTCCAGAAGGCGAAAGTCGACGGCCCGATGATCCATGACGCAAGAATCGCAGCCATCTGTATTGCTCACGGGGTCAATCGGCTCTGGTCTGCCGATCGCGACTTCGGCAGGTTTGCTCAGTTGACCGTCGAGACTCCGCTGACCGAGGGATAGGCGAACAGGGCGCGGAGTGCTGCGGGGCTGAACGCGGATCGCTGCGGCGCTGAACGCGGAGCGCTGCGGCGCTGAACGCGGAGGCGCGGAGCGCTGGGGCGCGAAACACGGAAAATGAACGCTGGTCGCGGGAACTGGACGCGAAACGCTGAAGAGGTCGCGAAGATGAAGCGAAGCCGCGAAGTTGGGGAGGCCTGCGGTATCCGGCGACTTCATCCACCGCAACGGGGGCCAGACGCACGGGCGGCAGACGGAATGGATCAGCCACATACCAACTCACAACGGAC
>SKMT01000506.1 GCA_007120915.1 Myxococcales bacterium
CGTGGCAATGAAAAAGATGAGTTTCTCGCTGCCTGTGTGAGTTTTGATGAAAAAGACGCACCTTGTTGGGGCGTTGTTGGCCGTGGTCGTCGCCTTCGGGTGCGGAGACGATAACCCACATCTGTTCGAGGCCGAAGACGGGCAGATGTATCCGAAAGAACCAACTGCAATGCTGGGGGTAGATGCAGCGCGCACGGGAGAGATCGACTTTGATGATCCCGACGATGTGGAGCAGCGATGGGAGCCTGAGGAGGGCTACGGGGCGCTGTTTCTTGCGAACATCGACGATGACGACAACCGATGTACCGGGTTGGTGGACGACGAGCAGTTTGAGGACTGTTACGACGCGGCGCTGGAGGGGCCGGGTGGGGAAGAGGATCTGGCGGACATGGCGCGGATTCGCACCTATCCGACCGGGGAAGTAAGCCCGGGGACAACGGGCGTGCTCGATGTGGATGAGACCGCCAGGGAGTACGTCAATCTGTACATCGACCCGGTGGGCGACGGCGAAGTCGAGGACTTCGAGGCATACGAACCGGGGGGGGACCAGATCGAGGCCGAACAGCTCGAAGAGGGCGTAGAATTCGCGATCGAGGGCAACAGGCTGGTCTACGAGCAGGATGGTTGGGACGGGAGCGTGGCGTTGAACTGGACGCTTCAGGTCTCGGAGGTGGACACCGAGGTGGAAGATGTAGCGCAGATGGAGCAGGCGCCGCTGTTGCTGTCGCATCATCTGCAGCCTGCCCGTCAGGTCTATGCGGTCGATATGGGAGAGAGCAACCAGGAGTTTGTCGACGATCTGGAGGCGGCCACCGACGACGCCGGTGTGGACGGAGGGCTGGAGTTGCTCGACGAAGATGATCCCTGGATTCAGGATTTTCTGCTCATTGGCTACATGCAGATGCCGGGGCCGGAAGGGGTGCAGACGATGCATGTGTACTTCCGAAGCGCCAACCTCAATTACGCCGGATCTCTGGAAGGAGTGTTCGAGAGGTTGTACCAGATGCAGGGCGCTAATCTTCCGCCGCTGTTGAGGGAAGCAGGCCAGGTGGTGTTCAGTAGATTTCACGGGTCGGGGACAGCGGGAGAGGCGATTTACGATCCGGACAAGGGCTTTGAACCAGTGGACACGGAGGGGATGGACTACGACGATGTGGTTGCCTATCTGCAGGGAGCGGGCAGCCAGGAATATCCGGAAGTCGAGGAGCACATCGACCGGATCTTCGAGTCCGACACACTCGACTCGTTCGGCAACACGGAGGTGGTTCCGCCGCATGTGACCGACGACGGCGAAGAGTTTCCGCACGGGCGCGTGGTGCGAGGGAAGGGCGATGCCGATGAGGTGCGCCCGGACCCGACGATGTCGGAGCTTTTGGATGCACAACGCGAGCAGCCGATCATCTGGATTGATACCACCTGGCTGTCGGTGGCCCACGTCGACGAGACGGTCACGTTCTTGGAGGCCGACAATGAGCGGGGCTGGGCGCTGTTGTACAACGACCCGGTGCGAGCCCGTGAAATGCTCGAAGAGCTGAGCGATGATGGCTACGGCGATGCGGTGATGTTCGAGGGCAAGGGGTACCCGGGAGGAGGATCAGCAGAGCGGACCGTCGACGAGGTGCTGGATGATCCGGAGGTGATGTCTACGTCGGCGCGAGCGGCCGTGGAGGTAGACCGACAGGTCGACACCATCGCCGGGGAGGTGGGGCTGGATGAGGAAGAGACGGTGCCGCTGGCGTTTTTGCACGAGGAGACGGGCGCCGGTGCGGTGGCCTATCAGCCGGGCATCATCAACGGCATCAGCTTAAAGCCCGACGTCTTCGGAGCTCCCGATCCCCATGGGCCCCGGATCGATGGAGAGGACCCGTTTCAGGTGGAGACAGAATCGAGGCTGGGTGAAATCGGGGTTGAGACCCACTGGATCGAAACCTGGGATGTCTATCATGTCCGCAGCGGTCAGGTGCACTGCGGATCGAATACCCGGCGCACTGTCCCGGAGTCCGGTTGGTGGACCCAAAAGGTGGAGCAGTGATGCATTCTCGCTTGTGGATGACACTGATCGTTGCCCTTCTGCTGACGGGCCTGACCGCGTCGTCGGCGATGGCCGAAGAGACGCCGGGGCCGGATTTCTCATCGGAGCCGACGCTGAAACACGTCGCCGCCGATCTGCAGCAGCAGTGGGACGATGACCCGGAGTCGTTCGAGCACGTCGCCGTTGCACGGGAGTTTGTCGACGAGGCGAGCCGGCGGGGGAGCGCGCGGCTGCCGAATGTGGCGCGGATTCTCAACGCCGGGGGCGAAGCGTTGCTGTTGCCGATGCTGTGGGAGATCGCCGGTGGCGATCTGGTGGGCTCGGGGATGAATCTTCGAGCCTGGCGTCACTGGCGGGCGGGGTTGATCGAGGCGGTGGGGCGGCTTCGCGACGAGCGGAGTATCCCCGTGTTGCATGGGATTGTAGCCGGTGGGGAGCCATCGGCGCAGATTCGCCAGGTCGCGACGTCGGCGCTGGGCCGGGTGGGCGATGAGGCGAGCATCCAGGGCGTGATCGAGGTTGCGAAAGAGTCACCGGACAAGCGCAGGGCTATCGTCGCCGGGCTCGGCGATGCGCGCCGGCTCGTCGCCGCGGAGTATCTGGTGGACGTCGTCGAGCAGGGCGAGGAGGATGAAGTGGTGGCGGCGGTGAGAGCGCTGGGGGACTGGGCGAATTGGTGGGTGTGGGAGACGTCGGCGATGCAGGAGTTTGGCGCCGAGGGCGAAGAGGGGCGGCGGTTGGTGATTCGCATGCTGGTGGAGGCCTATCCGTCGTTTGACGGGAGGCTTCGGGTGGAGGCACAGAAGAGTCTGATGCTGGCGGGGGCGGATCAGGCGCGGAAGAAGGCGGCGTCGGTGGCGGAAGAGTCCGGTGATGCAGCGCTGGAGCAGTTGATCAGGGCGTTGGAAGCGTCGCCGTTGTAGGGCATGCGTAGGCCCCCACCGACCGCGTTGCGGCCACCTCCCCCACGGTCCCCGCGGGGGAGGATGTAAAGCGGCCCCCACTGGCTGAGGCTTAACGCTGTGCGTGGCTGTCGGAGAGGGGTGTTTCGGGAGTCCACTGATCGATGAGGATCAGTTCGGTGGTGTCGCCGAGTACGTCGCAGAACCCGGCGAAAAGCTGGCCGGCCAGGTACTGGGTGAAGGGCGGGTCGTCGGAGTCTTTTTTGCGAAGACGGCTGTTGGTGACCTGACCGTCGGTGCGCTGGTGTTGATCCAGATGTTCCAGATTCATCTTCAGGGAGCGGACCTGACCGCCCAGATAGGCCAGGAAAGTGATGGTGCCGTCGGAGTCGATGTGTTCGATGACGCCGACGAGGGTGTACCAGTCGTTGTTTCGGCCGTCGTCGTTGGCATCGTAGGTGTTGTGGAAGAAGACGAGGTCGCCGATGTTGGCGTCACCGGACTGAAAGGTCTCTCCCTCGGCGCGGCAGGTTCGATACATCGCGGGGATGCTTTCGGCGGTGCCGCCGTCAAACTCGATGCCGTTGACGCTGAGTACGTCAAAGACGTAGCCGGCGGCGCCGGTGGCGGGGTCGACAGGAGAGTCGTCACTTAGATGGTCGTCGGAGGTGTCGGCTTTCTGGGTCGGGGGGGCAGCGTCGTGTTCGGGGACGTCGTTGTCGGTCGGTTCGGGGGTGTAGTCAGCGAGGACCGGTTCGTCCGGGGGCTGGACGGTGTCGAAGGTGCCGGGGCGTTGTTGGGAGCCGCTGTCGGCGTGGGCTTCGTCGGCGGTGACGCTGGTGTCTCCGCTGTCGGAGCCCCATCGTTGGTAGGCGTAGACCTGGCGCGGTTCGACGCCCGGGCGCGACTGAGTGCCATTGTCACTGTTGGAGCCGGCAGTGTCGGTGTCCATCTCGCCTTCGAGAAGGGGCGAGGAGTACATGTGAAACGGGGCCGGATCGGTGGTGGAGCAGCCGACGGCCAGAAGCAGGGCTGCGGCGGCGATGGCGGCTTTGGTTGGCAAGTTGCGGTAGTCCATTACGTCTCTCCGAGGGTATCCGTCCGTGGAACCTCACACGCTGTGCAGTGTAGCGGCGCCGGGCCAAACCCCAAATTTTTTGGTGAACCGCGGAGGTGGGGAGGAAAACCGGGTGAACCGCAGAGACGCAGAGAGCGCAGAGGAAAACCAGGATAGGAACCGCCAAGGACGCCAAGAACGCCAAGGAAAAACAGGAACCGCCAAGACGCCAAGAACGCCAAGGAAAAACAGGGAAGATCAATCGCGGCCGTGCCAATGGCAACCGGCCGAACACCCCGTGAGGCCGTGCGAGCCCGGGCCTTGGCCCGAAATGGCGAGCCAGCGCCCCGCTCAGCCCTCGGGCTTGCCCGGGGGTAACCAGCGATGCCAACCCGAACAG
>SKMT01000222.1 GCA_007120915.1 Myxococcales bacterium
GGCGACGAACCATGCATGAAGGAGCGGTCCGTTTCAGGAACTCGATAACCTTGTTCCCCACCACGGCAATCCCGCCTTGCCGCGACTGCTCGACCATACGGCCTTGCAGTCGCAACGCCGGTGCCGGCCAACACGACTGCTCAACTGGTCCGGCTCCGACCGCAGGGTAAATTGTCGAATCTGTTGGAATCATCGTTCGTTTCTCGTCTCCTCTTTCCCTCGATCAGGCCCGGCCTGCGCAGTTCAAATTTGCCGGGGCTGGCCTCAGGTTCGATTCAACCGTTTCGATGTTCGTTGTCGATTCGGCGAACGTGTCGCGAAGACACATCCGCGCCCCACACTACTATTATCGAAAAATTGCCCCCCGGTTTTGCGTATCGGGCTCAGATTTCCAGGGTTGGATAATCGAAGATCGGCCTTTTTACCCGCATAAATACAGTAAAAACGGCGGGTTGAAAAAATTGGCAATTGGAGGACGATCTTCATTTTCCCCAATTGTGAATCGTTCATTGACCTGACGGGTCGACACCACAATTCTTGGTCGGAATCACGTGGAAGCAAAATTGTGCTGGATTTGTGTTTCTGTCTCGTCGAGTCGTTGATATGCCCGAACCCGTTGCCGTGGTCTCCCGGTCCTGCCTGTTTCCGGAATCCTTCTCTCCACAGGGGTTGTGGAAAAACCTGTTGAAAGGTCGGGATTTGTTGTCTGAGCCCGACGCTGAGCGGTGGAATGCCGATCCGGGACGGGTGATGGGAACGCCTGGGTGGTCGAACCCTGCGGGGTATGTCAGGGGCTTCGAGGAGTTATTTGACCTGGATCAGTTTGAGATTCCAGCCGATCAGATTCGGGGGCTCGACCCGTTGTTTCACTGGGTGTTGCATACAGCCAGAGAGGCGTATGCCCCGGTACGCCGGGCCGATCAGGGGGATCTGTGTGTAATTCTGGGCAATCTGTCCCTTCCCAGCGAAGCACTTGCGAAGTGGACGGAGGCGGTGTGGCGACGGGCAGAACGCCCCGACTGGCGCAATCGCCACATGAGTGGATTGCCGGCGTATCTTGTGGGGCCGGCGCTGGGGCGGAGTGCCGACGCGTTTAGCCTCGATTCCGCCTGTGCATCTTCGATTTACGCGCTGGCGCTGGGCTGTGAAAAACTTCGTGAAAAACGCACCGATATTGTACTCGCCGGTGCGGTCAACCGGGCCGATCCGGTGTTTTTGCATATCGGATTTCAGGCGTTGCAGGCGCTGAGCCCCTCCGGGAGAAGCCGGCCGTTTCACCGTGAGGCGGACGGGTTGATTCCCACCGAGGGAGCAGCTTTCGTGGCGTTGAAGCGCCTCGATGATGCCATCGATCACGGCGACGACATCCTGGGAGTGCTCCACAGCGCCGGATTGAGCAACGACGGACGCTCCGACGGACTTCTGGCACCGGCATCGCAAGGACAGATCCGGGCGATACAGAGCGCCTACGACAACTGTGCTATCGAGCCGTCGGATGTCTCCTTCGTCGAATGCCACGCCACGGGTACGCCCGTGGGGGATGGCCGAGAGATCGACAGCCTCAAGGCGGTGTTTTCCGGCGATTCGACGACCTGGATCGGATCGCACAAGTCGAACATGGGCCATGCCATCACCGCCGCAGGGATGGCGGGGTTGCTGAAAGTTCTGGGGGCGATGGAACACGACACGATCCCGCCGACGATTCACTGTGACGAACCGATCGACGAGCTGGACGATGCGCCGTTCGAGCTTGTCGATCAGCCCGTGAGTTGGGACGAGGAGCGAAAGGTCGCTGCCATCTCAGCGTTTGGGTTCGGCGGCAACAACAGCCATCTGATCGTGGAGAACTGGCGCGACGAGACCATCGGGTACCCGGGGGCAGATCTTGCAGACGAACAGAAGCGGGAATCCGAGCCGGCGCAGGTTGTGGTGATCGGGGTCGGCATCGTCTCGCCGATGGCCGTGCAATTCGAGCAGTTTCAGCAGTTTCTCGTCGATGGCAACACCGATTGCAGTTCGGAGAACCTGCGGCTCGACAAGCTGGAGCTGCCGCTCGATGAGCTGAAGATTCCCCCCAGTGACCTCGAAGAGAGTCTGGGCCAGCAGGTGGCGATGCTGAGCGCGGCCATCGACGCGGTCGCCCACGCCGAAACCGACCTGGACCGTGAGACCACCGGGGTGTTCACCGGGATGCAGACCGATTCGGACATCGTGCGCCACGGTATGCGCGCCCGTTGCTACGACGACCCACAGGCTCAGCGACAGATCGCCGACGGGCTGACCGCTCCCAATGTGGTGGGGTCGTTGCCCAACATTGTCGCCAATCTGATCAACACCCACTTCGATCTGAAGGGCTACTCCTTCGCCACCTCTGCCGAAGAGCAATCAGGTGACGTGGCGCTCAGGGAGGGCTGGGAGGCGATTCGCCGCGGGACGCTGGACGCTGCGCTGGTGGGTGCGGTGGAGATGGCCACCGCCGAGCCCAATCGTGAAGCGCAAGCCGAATCGGGAAGGGAGGGCCTGGATCAGCCGGTGTGTGACGCCGCTGTTGCGCTGTTGCTGAAGCGAAGAGACCGGGCCGAAGCCGATGGTGACGACATACTGGCGATTATCGACGAGCCGGCAGTGGTCGCCGATGAACAACAGCAACGCCCGGTGCGGATTCAGATTCCGACCGCACACAGTGCCACCGGGCTGATGCGGGTGGCGGCGGCGGTGGCTTCTCCTCAGTTTGCGCTGCCCCACGAAGGGCCGGCCGGTGGGCTGGTACAGGAGACGACGGTACATAACAGCGCCCTTGGCGCCGAACCGCGCACCACCAGGGTTCGCCGCAGCCCGAAGCCGGTACTCACCGACACGCCGTTGATCCATCGGGTCACCCACCAGGGCGTCGACGCCACCCTGGTGGCACGTGATGAAGCGGATCTGGAGCGCAAGAAGCGCCGGTTTCGGGAGTATCTCAACGACGGGCGCACCCTGCCAGTCGGGGTGTATCCCCATGATGAGCAGCCCGGTGGTCAGGTCGCCCAACTGTTCACCGGCGCCGCCGCCTCCTACCACGGGATGGGTCGAGCGCTCTGTCTGGCGTTTCCAGGGCTGGTCGAGCAGTTTCGCAGCCGGTTTTCGCACCTCGATGTTGCCACCCGGTGGATGTTTCACCCCGATGCGGCCACCAAACCGACGCCGTTGGATAAGCTGTATGGCTGCTGTGTTCTCAGCGAGCTTCACAGCCGGTTTGCCACGGACGTAGTCGGCGTCGATTTCGACTCTGCTATCGGCTTCAGCTCCGGGGAGACAAGCGCGCTGTTTGCCACCGGTGTGTGGGATGATTTCGACGGGTTGTTCGACGAGTTTACCGAAAGTGGTGCTTTTGACCGCCAGTTGGGCGGAGACTGCGCGTTGCTCAACCAGGTGTGGGCCGACGAGCTGGATGGTGATGAGCAGGCAGACTGGAAAAGCTGGCGAGTCACCGGCCCCCGTGCGCCCGTGGAGGCGGCGATTGCCCAGGAGCCTCTGGCGCGGCTGTTGATCGTCAACGCCCCCGACGATGTGACCATCGGCGGGCATGCCCCGGCGGTGGACCGGCTGCTCGACGGGCTTGATGACCACCGTGCAATCCCGCTGAACTACGACATCGCCGTGCACTGCCCGGAACTGGAATCCTTCGCCGACACCTGGCGCGAGGTGCACAGCCGGCCCACCCATCCCACATCCACGCGCATCTACAGCCACGCCCGGGGTACGGACATCGAGCCGACGCGCGACAATGTGGCCGATGCACTGGTCGAGCAGGCAACGGATACCATCGACTTTCCGCGGCTTATTCGGAGTGCCTGGGAAAACGGAGTTCGTGTCTTCGTCGAACACGGCCCGCGCGCCACTCTGGCGCCCTGGGTGTCGAAGATACTCGCCGACAGGGACCACCGGGTCATCTCGCTGGACCACGGAGATGCCGACCGGCTCTACCCGCTCGCCTGTGCAATTGCCGAGCTCGATGCGGCCGGTGTCGATGTCGATGTCGAGGCGTTCAACGAGCATATTCGCGCGCATCGCCCCGGGGCCCGTGCGTTTGACCGGCCCATTACCATCGGGCTTCACCGCCCTCCGGTGCGGGTAGATGACACACCGGACGCCGACGTGTTTGTGCTCCCCGAGGCGCCGTCGCTTCCGGGGGTGACCGATTCGGCGATTCACCGCCCGCCAGCCGTTGCGCCAGCACACACAGACGCAACGTCGACAGCACAGCCGCGAACCAACTCAGCGCTGCCGGAACATTTCGCGCATCTGCAGCGTGTTCACCACCGGTATCTGAAGCTGGTGAACACCCGATCGAAGGTGCATGAGCAGTTTCTTCAGCAGACGCGGCGGGGCTGGCAGATGGCGGGTGGAA
>SKMT01000728.1 GCA_007120915.1 Myxococcales bacterium
CCAGTTTGGCGTAGTCCGACTCCAACTGCTCGATCTGGCTGGCCAGCGTCTCGGCGCGCATCTTCGCCTCTTTGCCCCGCGCTTTCTGCTCGCCGATGTCCCGCTCCATCCGCTCCAGCCTCTCGATGGTCTGGGTCTGGTCCTTTTCGAGCCGCTTGAGCGTCTCCTCGAGGTGCCGGCGCCGCTCGTCGACCTTGGCCACCCGGATCTTCTTTTCGGTCAGCTCCCCGTCGACCTTCTCGATGCGCTGCTCCAGCTTCTCGACGCGCCCATCCAGCTTGTCGATGCTCTCCTGGCGGCCCGGGATCTCTTCTTCGAGCATCTGGCGCTGCTCACCCCGTTCCTCTCTCTCTTCGGCGAGTTGCTGGAAGCGCTGCTCGATCTCGGACTGCTGGTCCTTGAGCCGTTGCTCTCGGGTCTGAACCCGCTCTTTTTCGCGGCGCTCGCTGTTGACGTCTTGCTGCAACTGACGCGCCCGGTGTCGAGCCTCCCGAAGCTGCTCGCGCGCCTCTTCGACCTGCTCTTCGAGTGTTTCCGTGTGACCAAGCTGCTTCTGAAGCTCTTCTTCGGATCGGCGGTGCGCCGCCTCCGTGGTCTCCAACTGCTCGCGAAGCTGTTCGAGTTGGCGCACCTGCCGAAGCACCGTCTCCGCCTGGTCTCCCGTGGCACCACCGACGACGCGCCCATCTGCAAAGATGACGTCTCCCTGTGGTGTCGCCCACCCCTCCACATCTCCGTTCCGTTCTTTCGTGGGCACCTCGTCGAGGCTATCCACGACCTTTAGCCCCTCCACCCAGCGCTGCACCACCTGTTGTGGCGTCGAGTCCTCATCGACGGGAAAACAGCCGATCCGGCCCGCGTCCTCTCGCTGCAGCACCGCCAGCGCGTCCATCGCTGCTTGTCGGTGGGCCACCAGAATGTCGCCCAGCCGGTCGCCGATGAACGCCCCGTAGGCCGCTTCCAGCCCTTCCGGAACCTGCAGAAAGTCTCCGGCCGCCCCCAGGATGTCGTCTCGTCCCTCCTGGCGGGCCCACTCCAGCACCAGCCGAACCCCTTCTTCGTAGCCCTCACCGCGCCGGCGCATCTGCTCGAGGCTGTCGATGCGGGTGTCCAGCTCCATCTTCCGCCGCGCAAGCTCCTCTTCGCGGCGGCGCGCCTCTTGAAGCGCCTCGCGGCTCGTCTCCAGCTTCTCGGAGACTTCTTCGAACGCCTGCTGGCATTCGCCGATCTCGTCGACCGCCGCCTCGTGGTCCTCGCTTATCTCGTCGATCCGTCGGGCAAGTTGGCGGCGTTGAAGTTGCACCGACGCCAGCTCTTCGCTCAATGACTCACGTCGTTCGTCGAACTCGCCGACTTGCTCGTCGATCCATTCGAGCCGATCGTCGATTCTGCTGACCTTGGCGCGTTTTCGTGCCACCGCCCGGCGTGCCTCCTCCCGGTTCGACACCACCTCGTCGCGCTCGCTCTGCAATGCCTTCAGTTGCTGCTCCAGCGCCTCGACGGCCTGTTTGACCTCCTCCGGGTTTTCGTCCACCGACTCAAGCGCCTGGCGAACACGCTGCAGCTCCCCGGCCAGATGCTTTCTTCGCTCCTTCTGGCGGCGCCGCTCATCGATGAGCTCCTCGCGGCGCTTCGCGGCGCGATCGCGCGTCTCAATGGCGTGTTCCCGGTTCGACTTCGCCAAATTCAGCCGCGTTTCGAGCTTGTAGTAATTCTCCGTCAGATCGGTGTGGCGCTTCTCGGCATCTTCGGACTTCTTTCGCGCCACTTTCAGATTCTTCTCGGCCTCCTCGCGCTTTTCGACGCGCTCGTCAGCCTTCTTTTTGCCCCTCTTTAGCTTCTCTTCGAGCTTCGTCGCCGTCTGTGCCGCCTCGGCGCGCCGGTCGACCAGAAGCGCCACCTCCAGCGCCTGCAGCTTCTCGCTGACCTCCTTGTGCACCCTGGCCTTATCGGCCTGTTCTTCCAGGGTGTCCATCCGCTTCTCGATCTCGTCGAGGATATCTCGGGTACGCCGCAGATTGTCCTCAGTTCGGTCCAGCTTGCGCGCCGCCCGCTTGCGACGGTCTTTGTAGCGGGTGATTCCACTGGCCTCTTCGATGATCAACCGCCGCTCTGCGGGTCGAGCGTTGACGATAAACCCGATCTGGCCCTGCTCGATAATCGAGTAGCCCTGCTTGCCCAGCCCTGTTCCGGCCAGCAGATTTCGAATATCTCGAAGCCGACAAGGCACCTTGTTGATCAGGTATTCGCTGTCGCCGGACCGATGCAGCCGCCGCGTAATCGCGATCTCCGAGAGGTTCTGAAACTGCCGAGGGATACTGCGACCCAGGTCCAGCTCGTCGCCTTCATCGTCTCCCTGTTGCGCTTCGCCCTCTTCGTTTTCCCCCGATTCTTCGCCCTCTTCTTCAGCTTCGGTGCTGTCTGTCGGATCGAACCCGTCGTCGATGTCCTCCAGGCTCATCTGGGCGTCTTCGGGCTCACTGGTATCAAAGGTCAGCGTCACCTCCGCCATCCCGGCGGGCTTGCGCTTCTCCGTGCCGGCAAAAATCACGTCGCTGAGCGACTCGCCGCGAAGACTCTTCGGGGACATCTCCCCCATCGCCCACTTGATCGCGTCCACCACGTTGCTCTTGCCACAGCCGTTGGGGCCGACGATGCAGGTCACCCCCCCGCTGACATCCACCATCACCCGGTCACGAAACGACTTGAACCCCACCATCTCAACGGAGCGTAACTTCATGGCCACACCGCCACAGCTAAAGCAAAACTTTAAGGATAGTGTGCCCAACACCTCAGTGCTGAACCCGTCCGCGCACCGTAACGCCCCTCACCCAAAGGTTCAACCCGAACCCATCCTCCCCTGGCCCCGGCCCAAGCCCTCGCCCCTGCCCGATTTTCATCCCCCTATCTCCACATCCCCTCTTGCCTACACATCACAGGCCACATCCCCCTGTGGAAAACCTTGAAGTTTTACTCCAACGAATCGCCGTCGATTTCACAGACTACCGCCTCCGGCGGCTGATGTGACTCAGCGGCCTCGGACGAATCCCCCACCAGCCCCAGCGCCAGCGCCAACACAAGTGCCAGCACCGACACGAAGCCCGTGGATGCCACGGTTCGGTTTACTCGTCGTTTTTTGGTCTCCGGGCAGACCGGATCGCTGGAAAATCGCATCGTCTTCTGGGGGAATGTGTGGTCATCGACGCAGTGCGGTTAGGTTTAAGGTAACCACCGACGCTCTGACACCTAATTGGGGGGGGAACCGATGGCCGACTTTCTGGTCTGGCTGTCCGAACAACCACCACCGCGCCGGCTTCGCCACCACTGGTACTGGCCGGGCGACGGCCCGCTGGCGGTACGACCAACAACGGCTACCCGGGTGGGAAGCGCCGTCGCAGACGCCGGCCAGCTCGTCTGTATCGGTGACTGCCACGGTCGGCGCTCCCGCCGCAGCCGAATCTCCGCCAATGAACTGGCCAGTGATCTGCTCGACGAGTTGCCTCGCCGCGGCACCGACGCCCTCAACGCCCGGCTCGGCAGCTTTGCGGGGGCTTTCGCCGACGCCGATGGACACCTGGTGGTTTGGCGCGACCGCTTTGGACGAATCCCCGTGCAGATGATCCGGCTGTCCGACGGCTGGGCCGTCACATCCTGCCCCACCACCGCCGCCGCACTCTCCACACAGCGACCCCGGTGGTCGTTGTTGACCGACTTCATGACGGGACGGCCTACCACCACCGACGCCGATGTCTTCGACGACCTGTACCGATTGCGCCCCGCCGAGGCGGTCCGATTCAGCGGACACTCCATCCAACGCCGCCACCACTGGTGGAACCCTTCGCCCCGCCCCGTCGACGATCCCGACCACCGACTTCGCACCATCCTCACCGACATCGGCCGCACATACGGCTCATCGCCTCATCTGCTGGGACTTAGCGCGGGCATTGACTCCGCTGTGCTCGCCGCCTTCGCCACCGCTCGCCACCCCGCAAGCTGTGCCATCACCTTCTCCGATCCCGGCTGCGAACACGACGAAACCGCTGATGCTCGCGCCACCGCTCAGTTTCTCAACATCCCCTGGCATCGCTTCGACATCAGCGACCACGGGCCGCTTACCAGGCGCGACGACCACCGGTTTCCCCTCGCCTGGGGCCCGCCGGCGCACCCCGACTTCGCCTGGAAGATGCCGCTTCACCGCCAGTTGCGCCACCGCTTCGGCTCCCGTCCCATCGTCTACGGCAACGGCGCCGACGACGCACTCTGGATCCCCGCCGACATGTGGTTCGACGGACGATTTCAGAACCTCGACGCCACAGCCCTGGCCCGGGCGGTGCCACACGTCTCGGTGACTCAGCTTGTGCGCCCGGCGCTGCGAGCCGCCCTGCAG
>SKMT01000536.1 GCA_007120915.1 Myxococcales bacterium
CAACACCGACATCGAGTTCGACACCGAGACCGACCCCGGCCTTTAGCGGGGGAATGATCTTTGTGCGCTCGTCGGTTATGATCTCCCCGGCCCTACTAACATTTGCCCCAATCTCCCGCCGTCTCGACGATGAAACGCCGTACCTTTTTGCTTGCTGGGGGCGCCTCCGCTTTGGGACTGTTTGCCGGCGGTGCCGGGTGGCGCATCGGTGGTGTCTGGTGGAATCAGAGCGTCGGTGACGGCTGGCAGATACTCAGCGATCGGGAGGTGGAAATTGCCACAGCCATCGCCGAAGCGATGTTCCCCGGCGACGCTCTGGGGATGCCCAGCGGGGCCGACGTCGGCGTGGTGGAGACACTCGACGAGTAT
This sequence comes from Myxococcales bacterium, assembly GCA_007120915.1. Classification (GTDB taxonomy): domain Bacteria; phylum Myxococcota_A; class Bradymonadia; order Bradymonadales; family Bradymonadaceae; genus SLJM01. The sequence continues at coordinate 370 of SKMT01000536.1, forward strand.
CTGGTGGCAATCCCGACGACCAAAGCGAACATGCTGCGTCTGCTGCTGCACGCCATCGATGAGATGGCCGTCGGCTCCGATCTGAGCATGCGCCGATTTCACAACCGTCCCCACGACGAACGCGTCGAGATTTTGAACGCCTGGGACGATTCCGGGCTGACCGTGCGGCGCGAAGCCTTCGAAGCGCTGAAGCTGGTAATGTCGATGGGTTACTGCGAATCGGCGAAAGTGCTGGACGCCGCCGGCATCGACTATGAGTGCGGGTCCGTAGAATGAGCGTCATCGACTACAGCGCCACTGACTATCTGGGGGACACCCTCCAGACCGCCGACACCTACGAGTCCAACCCGGGCAGCGAACGTCGGCAGACAGACGTGGTCATCGTCGGCGCCGGTCCGTCGGGGCTGGCGGCAGGAACGGTACTCGCGGAGGCGGGACAAGACGTGGTGATCCTGGAGGCGGGCCGGTTCTGGGACCACCTCGACTTTCAGCGCCGCCAGTCCTGGGCAGCCCGCGAACTGATGCAGGAGCAGGCAACGCGGGTGATGACGGGCAACGCCTTCATTCCTGTGGCTTCCGGACGGGGTGTGGGCGGTGGAACGCTGGTCAACTCCGCGATCTGCTTTCGCGGCCCCGACCGGGTGCTCGACCGCTGGGTCCACCACTGGGGGCTGGACTACTTCGAGGGCACACAGCGCGAGGAGCTGTTCGAGGAGGTCGAACAGCTCATCGGCGTGGAACCGACCCCACCACAGGTGGAGGGCAACAACTCCGAGATCGCGCGCCGCGGGTTTCGGGCGCTGGGCATCGAACACGGCTACATGCCGCGCAACGCGCCCACCTGCGCTGGTTGTGGCACCTGCCAGACCGGCTGCCCCACCGGAGCGAAGGCCACCGCCGACCTGACCTGGCTGCCCCGATTCCTTCGCGCCGGGGGCCGGCTGTTCGCCGACACCCGTGCCACCGGCATCGATGTCGACTCCGACACCGCCCGCGGTGTCGAAGCGGTGATGACCAACGGCGACGGCGACGAAATTGCTGAATTTGAGTTTCGCGCAACCCGCACCATCGTCGCCGCCGGGGCCATCAACACTCCCCTTCTTCTTCAAAACCAGAATCTGGCCAACAGCTCCGGGCAGGTGGGCCGCAACCTGCATGTGCATCCCACCTGTGGGGTGATCGCCCGGTTCAACGAGTCCGTTCGCCTCTGGTCCGGCGCCACCCAGGGCTACTATGCCAAACACCCCGACAACCCGGACATTCTGCTCGAAACCTTTTCGGCGTCACCGGACATCTTTTTGAGCCAAATCGCCACCACCGGCGAGGTCGACCCCGGGGAGTTTCTTCGCGAATTCCGGCATCTGGCCGCCTGTGGGTTGCTTCTTCGCGACGAATCGTCGGGGCGGGTCACCCCCGCCGCCGACGGCACCGCGTCGATCAGCTACCGCATCAACCGCAACGACATCAATAAGATGCGCACCGGGCTGTATCTGCTGATCGAGATGTTCTTTGCCGCCGGCTCCCGCGCGATCATGCCAATGGTCGACAACACCCGCTGGTTCGCCCACAAGCGAACCGCTCGCGCTCGGGTGGCCAACACCACCGCCCCGTCGCGGTTTTCGATGTATTCGAGCCACCCCCAGGGCACCTGTCGGATCGGCGACGACCCCCACCGCTGCGTGGTGCGCCCCGACGACGGGCAGACCTGGGATATCGACGGGCTACATATCGTCGACTCCTCGCTGTTTCCCTCCGCTCTGGGCACCAATCCTCAGGTGACTATCATGGCCCAGGCGCTGGCGTTGGCCCGGCGAATGGTGTGATCGATGCTCGCTTCGATTGCCCTGAAACGCTTCGACGACGCTTCTGCCGTGCGGTTCGACTACACCGACCCCTTCGGACAGGCGAAGTCGGGGATCGCCGTGCGGAGAAACGGCGACTATTTCGCCTTCCGCAATCTCTGCCCCCACTGGTCAACCCCGCTCGACGACGGCGGCGATGACGTGTTCGATCCCTCCACCAACGAGCTGGTCTGCAACACCCACGGCGCACGTTTCGAGCTGACCAGCGGAGAATGCGTCGCCGGCCCCTGCATCGGCGACTCGCTTCAAGCCTTCGCCACCGAAGTCGACGGCGACCGGCTGATCATCCGCCGCGGCACACTCGGGCTGTGAGCTTCTCTCGCTCCCCACGAGCCCTGCGAGTGGGGAGCTGTCCCGAAGGGACTGATCGGATTCCCGGTTTCCGACTTCCGATGGACTTTTATCTTTCCCTGGTCTGATGGTCACCGGTCGACCCACGGGGATCGCACGGAAGTCAAGAGACGAAGGGAAAGGGAACAGGGAATCGGAATTCGGGAACCGGGAATCGGGAATCGGAAATCGAGATCCGAGATCTAAGAACTTTCGTTCCCCCCCCGGCTGGTCATTTCCTCCCCTGTGGCTACGATTTTGTCGATTACCTGTTGGATGATCGCACGTTCGCTGTTTGCAAAGAGGAGATGCCCATGAGTGATCACGTCTACAAGGTCGTAGAGTTGGTCGGTTCGTCCACCGACGGCGTTGAACCGGCGATTGAAAATGCGTTGGACAAGGCGGGGGATAGCATCCGCCAGATGCGCTGGTTCGAGGTCCAGGAGACGCGGGGACATATCGAAGACGGTGCCGTCGCCCACTACCAGGTGGTGCTGAAGGTCGGATTCACACTCGACGACTAACCATGTGGGGGCCCGGGGGACATGTCGACCGCCGAGCAGGGATACTTTACAACGAAACGCAAGCTGGTGCTGTTTGCGGCGGTGATTGTTCTGTCGGTGCTGCCGGCGCTGTTGCATCTGGTGGGGCTGGCGATTGACACCCCCGCCGCACACTGGCGCAACGAACTTCTGGCGGCGCTGGAAGGCGACGTCGAACCGCTCAGCTACGCCGTCGTCCAGGGCGCTACGGCCTATACCCTGCTGGAGTGGACGGTGGTGCTGCTGGGCGCTGCCACCGCCGTGCTCGCCTACCTGCACTTTCACGTCAAACAGGAAGTCATCTCACTTCTGGTGGCGATCTCGACGTTCTGGGTCGCTGCGATCACCGCCTTTCATCTGCTTGCCTTTCACGGATTTAGCGTCGGGGTGCAGAACCCGGAAGCCTTCGTGCAGTTTAACTGGACGGTCGGAAGGGGATTTACGGGACTGTTACTGGTGGTTGCAACGGCGCTGGTGTTGTGGCGGGGAAATCACCGCGAGGAGCTGCCTGCCACACATGCGGCGATGATCATTCTGGTGTTTTCGGTCGTGGCCTATCTGGTAATCTTCGCCACCGCCCGTGCTCCCGAACTGCCGATGCTGCATCGGCCCGATGAATTTCTGTCACGGCCTCTGGATCTGATTCCCCTGGCGCTGTTTGTGGTTGCCCTGGTGTGGGTGCTGCCGGCATTGCATCGAATGTGCAACAGCACTTTCTCGATGGCTCTGTGGCTCGCCGCCATCCCGCTGGTAGCGACCCAACTGTACATGGCATTTTTGTCCCACCAACTGTTCGACGCCGGCTTTACCTCCGCCCAACTGACGCGTGTGCTGGCGTTCGGGATTATCTTCTCCGGGCTCGCCCTCGATTACATGCAACGCTGTCGAAGTGAAATCAACCTGCGAAGCCGGCTTTCGGTCAGTGATCGCCGGTTGCGAATGCTCTTCGAGAATGCCGACGAAGCCATCGTCATCTTCGACGAACAGGCCCGGGTGATCGACTGGAACCGGCGGGCCTGCGAGATCTTCAGATTCTCCGCAGCCGATGCCGACGACGTTGACGCCGTCGAAATTCTGTTCGGCAACGCCGACGGGGAGCGAGAACAGTTTGAACGACGGCTGCACCGGTTTGACCGCAACGGCGATCCCACCCCCCTGAAAGCACTGCGCGACCTGGTGCTGATTCGCGACGACGGCTCCGAAGTCTCCGTGGAGTACTCGGTGGTACCGAGCACGGAGCACGACAAAACGGTCTTTGCTCTTCTGGCACGCGATGTCTCCCA
>SKMT01000198.1 GCA_007120915.1 Myxococcales bacterium
ATCAGCGATCTGACCCCGGACCACACCTTCGCGTTCACCTCCCAGACCTCCAACTCCGGGTTCAAAACCCCGTCGGTATTCCTCGAAGAAGAGCACGGCTTCGTCGCCGAACAAGACTACGACGTCGAATTCTCCGGAGGCCACGACAACTCGCTGTTGGGCGTGTACCAGCGCGACTACGACGCCGCCGCGGTGGCCAACGAAGTTACGGACCGGATCATGGCCCGCGGGGAGGTACCGGCCGACCAGATCCGCATGCTCTACCGCTCCGACACCTTCCCCACCACCGCCTTTGGCTACGCCCACAACCTCAACCCCGAGCTCGCCGACGATATCCGCCGCGCCTTTTTGACGTTTCGGTGGCGCTCGTTCTACCCCGCTGCGATGTACCCCACCGGCGCCGACTGGTGGTTTACCGCCTACGACGTCGACACCCGCAGCCTCGAGGGCTTCCAGCAGGGCACCTTCAACCTGCCCTGGCGCGACAGCACCCTGTCGGAGGAATTCTCCGACTCCAACCGCTTCAAGCCCATCGAGTTTAAGACCGACTGGGAGATGATCCGCGACGTCGACGCCGTTTTCGAAGATGGATATAGCTGCAGATGAGCCCCGTATCATCCTCCCCCGACGGGCACCGGCGGGGGAGGTGGCCGCGAAGCGGTCGGAGGGGGCAGTCGCAAACCACAGCCTAACGTGAGAGCCCGATGCTCGAAATCACGGACCTGACCAAACGCTACCCCGACGGCTTCGAAGCCCTCAAAAGCGTCGAACTGACGCTTCCCCAGGGCCAGCTCGCCGCGCTGATCGGCCCCTCCGGCGCCGGCAAATCGACGCTGATCCGGTGTGTGAACCGGCTGGTTGAACCGACGGAAGGATCGGTGAAACTCGACGGCACCGAAGTCACCGATCTGGGCCGCTCAGCGCTTCGCGGCGCCCGCCGCGACATGGCGATGATCTTCCAGAGCTATGCGCTGGTGGAACGACTCTCCGTCATGGAGAACGTACTCAGTGGCCGACTCGGCTACGTCGGCTTTTTCAACAGCCTGCTGCGCCGCTTCCCCTCCCAGGACATCCAGCGCGCCTATAAGCTGCTCGAACAGGTGGGGCTCGAAGGGCTTCACGACCGCCGCGCCGACGAACTGTCCGGAGGCCAACAGCAGCGCGTGGGGATTGCCCGGGCGCTGATGCAGGAGCCGAAGCTGCTTCTGGTCGACGAACCGACCGCATCGCTCGACCCCCGCACGGCCCACCAGGTCATGGGGCTGCTCGCCGATCTGTGCGACGAGCACGATCTGGCGGCGATCATCAACATCCACGACGTACCGCTGGCCAAGGAGTACACCGACCGCATCCTCGGGCTCAACGCCGGTCAACTGGTCTTCGACGGCCCCCCCGCCGAGCTGACCGATGAGGTGCTTCCCGACATCTACGGCGGGGAGGACTGGTCGGCCCACGGCGAACAGTCCGCCGACGAAGAGGACGATGACGACGATGAGGACGTGCGCTCATCGGGGCAGTTTCTCGCCGAGGAGGTGCTTTGAGCGAGCTGCCCGAAGAGATGGCCACGCCCCGCACCTGGAAGCGGCCCCCGCTGATCTCGGACCCGAGACAGCGCTGGGCGCTGTACATCGGTGTGATCGCCTATGCCATCTGGGCGTTCTTGAGCATCGAAGTCGATGTTCAGCGGCTGGTTGAGGGCGCAGACTGGGCTCGCCAGTTCTTCGCCGGGCTCGTCCAGCCCGACTTCGTCAGCCGCGCCGACGAGATCTGGTACGGCTTTCTGGAAAGTCTGACCATGACCGCCGTGGCCACCGCCATCGGCGTCGCCCTGGCGGTCCCCATCGGGCTCGGTGCGGCCTCCAACCTGGCGATCCGCCCCGTCTATCTGACATGCCGGGCCATCCTGGCGCTCTCCCGGGCGTTCCACGAAGTGATCCTGGCGATCCTGTTCGTCGCCATGTTCGGGTTCGGCCCCTTCGCCGGGCTGGTCACCCTGGTGGTCGCCACTATCGGCTTTCTGGGCAAGCTGATCGCCGAGGACATCGAGGCCATTGACTGGGAGACCGTCGAGGCCGTCGAATCCACGGGCGCAAGCTGGCTGCAGAAGGTCGCCTACGGGGTCGCCCCCCAGGTGATGCCCCGGTTTATCGGGCTGTCGCTGTACCGGCTCGACATCAACTTCCGAGAGTCCGCCATCATCGGCATCGTCGGCGCCGGCGGCATCGGCGCCACGCTGACCACCGCCGTGGAGCGCTACGACTTTGAGACCGTCTCCGCGATTCTGATCCTGATCATCGGCACCGTCTACGCCTTCGAATACATCTCCAGCGCGATCCGCAAGAGGTTTATCTGATGTCGTCCCCATCCACAGACGACCAGCCCGTCTGGCGCAAGCGAAGCCGCCGTCAGGCACTGACCCACTGGGTGATCACCCTCGGGATTGCCGGGGTGGTGCTGTGGTGCTTCAAGCTGATCAGCGACGAGACGACCTGGAGTTTTGTGTGGTCCGGCCCCGCCCAGGCCGGCGAGCTGGCCAACCGGATGTTTCTGCCCGAGTGGTACAACCGCACCGGCGAGCTGTGGGCCGAAGGCGAATTCTGGTCTCATCTCGGCGCCTTCCTCGCCGACCGCGCCGCCTATGCTGCCGAGCTGTGGAGCCCACTGGTCGACACCCTGCATATCGCCACGCTGGGCACGGTGCTGGGCGTGATGATCGCCAGCCCCCTTGCGTTTCTGGCCGCCGAAAACACCACCCCGTCCGTCAAATTCGTCCGCCCCGTCGCGTTGTTGTTTCTGGTCACGTCCCGATCGGTCAACTCGCTGATCTGGGCGCTGTTGCTGGTCATTGTCATCGGCCCCGGGATGCTGTCCGGGATTCTGGCGATCGCCCTTCGCTCCGTTGGCTTCTGCGGCAAGCTGTTGTTCGAGGCCATCGAGGAGATCGACGAGGCGACCCGTGACGCCGTCGTCTCCACCGGCGCCGGCCGGCTGCAGACGCTGACCTACGGGGTCATCCCCCAGATCGCGCCGGCCTTCGCCGGGATCTCCATCTACCGATGGGACATCAACATCCGGGAGGCCACCATCATCGGGCTCGTCGGCGCCGGCGGCATCGGCATGGCCCTCCAGACCGCCATCGACGAGCTGGCCTGGGGCCACGTCTCCGTGATCTTTATCGCCATCCTCGCCACGGTCATCCTCTCCGAATGGGTCTCGGCGAAAGCCCGTGCTGCGGTGACCTGAGAGTGGGTCCGCCACCAATTCCTTCCACCACCCCGGCGGGTATGCCATAATCCCCCAACCACTTTGATGTAACGTCGGGTGCCGGAGCTGAACTGGATGGATCGGGGCACCACATTCGCAGGGGAATATGTCATCGAGCGCCCTCTGGGCTCCGGTGGATTCTCCCGTGTGTATCTGGCCACCGAGGCCAAGCTGAACCGGCCGGTAGCGCTGAAAGTGTTGCTGCCCGCCGAAGAAGTGCGCGTCGAATCCTACGAAAAGCTCAAACAGCGCTTCTTCAGAGAGGCGAAATACCTCTCGAAGCTCAAAGAACCCCAGACCGTCCAACTCTACGACTACGGCGAGACCGACGACCGCCAGTTGTATATGGCGCTCGAACACGTTGAGGGCCAGGATCTATCGGAGCTGATACGGGCAGGCGGGCGTCTGCCCCCGCCGACGGCACTGGAGATCATCCGCCAGGTGTTGGTGGGGCTGAGGGAAGTGCACGCGCTGGGGATGCTGCATCGGGACATCAAACCGGACAACGTCATCGTCTTCGAGCGCTTCGGGGAGCTGAAGATCAAGCTCATCGACTTCGGCATCGCCAAGAGCCTCGTCTCCACCGACCAGGCGCTCACCCAGACCGGCAAGTTCATCGGCACGCCCCGGTATCTGGCCCCCGAACAATTGACCGCCCGCGTTCTCTCCCCGGCCACCGATATCTACGCCACGGGGCTGTTGCTGTATCACCTGCTGATGGGCAAGCCGCCGTTCAGCGAAGCGAACTCCATGGAGATCCTAAGCGGCGACGTCAGCCTGGACATGCGCCCCCGGATTGCCAACGCCGCGCACATCGATCCGCCTGTCGCCTCCTTTCTGCGTCGTTTTCTGGCCATCGACCCCAAGGAGCGGTTTCAGAACGCGGGCATCGCCCTCACAGAGCTGGAGCGCAGCGTCGACGAACTGGTGGGCATCGAAGCCGACAGCGACAGCACGGAGCCCGAACCGGATCGCGCCAAGACGGTGCCCGGCGGGCTATCCATGGACTTTATGCCCCGGGAGCAACTGGAGGCAATCCGCCGCCAGCGAGCCGCCAGGATGGCGCAACACCAATCCAGCTCCGATTCCACCGAACAGGATGACACACCGACCACCCGG